>NZ_JAWLDW010000146.1:0-5985 GCF_041686455.1 Rhodohalobacter sp. | reverse complement strand
TGGGTGGAGCCCATTTCAAGTTCATTCCTGGATAAGAACGTTTATGTTCAACCGCCTAACTCACAGGGCATTGCCCTCCCAATGCAGTTAAAAATGTCGGAGCAACTTGATGTAGCTGAGATGGACCATAACAGTGCAGACTATATTCACACGTTGGTGGAGCTCAAAAAACTGGCATTTGCCGATCGAGACCGCTGGGTGACCGACTTTGACAAAAGTCCGGCACCGCTTGATCAACTTCTGGATGATGAGTACTTAACGGAGCGAGCCGGCCTGGTATCGGATCAGGCAATGGAATCGGCAGAGGCCGGTTTTGGGGATGAAATCGGTTCAGATCCGGCATCGGGTGATGGAGATACCGTTTACCTGATGGTGGTGGATCAAGACGGAAACGCAGTGAGCTGGATTCAGAGTTTATTTTCGAGTTTTGGTTCGAAACTGGTAGAGCCCGAAACCGGGATTGTGCTACAGAATCGCGGAGGCGGATTTACACTGGAAGAGGGACATCCGAATATCATTGAACCCGGAAAACGCCCTTTTCATACCTTAACTCCGGTGATGGTAACTGACTCTGAAGGTCATTTTAATATGACGCTGGGTACGCCCGGAGGTCATGGACAGACTCAGACTCAAATCCAGGTTTTACACAATATCTTCGTTTTTGGGATGCATCCTCAGGAGGCGATTGAGGCTCCACGTTACCGAAGCAATAATGGAACGCGTGTAGCCATCGAAAACAGGATTTCGCTTGAAGTTCGGGATCAACTCAGGCTAAAGGGACATGATTTACAGGTTATAGACGGTTGGAGCGCAACCTTTGGCGGCGCCCAAATGATCTGGCTTGATCGGGAGAACGGAGTACTACGAACCGGCGCCGATCCGCGACGGGAAGCAGCAGCGATTGCCTACTAGATGCGTTCTATTCAGTTATCCTGATATATAGATCGTGAGGAGAATCAGGCAGGCCGGGCAGATAGCCGCGGTCTACTTTAAACTCGTCAGCGGCCATGCGATTTTCTTCAGCCCACTGATACATTTTGCCGAATGACTCGGCAATTTCGGTGAGTGGCCCGGTGTGATGAAAATGCAGATAAGACTGTTTGGGAATTTGAAGAGAGGTCATTCCCGCCGGAACCAGCTGGCCTGTTTTTACTTCTGCACCCTCAATTTGAGTATAGATCTCGTCTTTCACGTTTACAGATATTTCTGTGTAAGTATCTGTGGTTCCATTGGTTAACTCTTCCTTTCGGGTGAAAAGCTGTTCCCATGCAGCGGGGATTTTTTGATGGAGCTCTTTCCAATGGGCTTTAACCTCGATTCCAATGAGAGTGATTTCGGGCAGTGTAACAACTTTCATGGTTTATATGGGCTTGATGTTAAGTGTTATACTTTAAAACCACGGAAGTACGGAATAAAAATGGTGGGTTCTTTCATTTTCCGTGTTTCTGTGGTCCTGAGAGAACTTTACTGGAAATCAAAAAAAGTCTCCCCTAATAAGGGGAGACTAAGAGGGGTGTTCATGATTTTCTTAAAAAACGTAAGTTCGATGTAAGGATTTTAAGTTAGAATATTGAAACCGGACTTTGTTTGAACCACCCCTAAATCACTTCGTGTGAATCGCTTGGCTCGGAGCCCCTCCTTGGAAAATGAGGGGACTTTTGACATCAAAATTCAGATTTATATCTCGAACTTACGTTAAGAGAATTAAATATAGCTTTTACACCCCACCCTCCGTAAACGGAGTACTCCCCTCGAGGGGAGAATTTTTGCTTATAGTATAGTTAAGAGGGATATTAAAATGCATTGACTACAAAATGATAAGCCATGATTATGGCTGCAATCACTTTGATGAAGGTGCTGACAAAAAATCCCAATACGGCTCCCATTGCCGACCGGAGCGCTTCCTGAGAAGTTTTTTTGTTGATCAGTTCACCAACGTACGCACCGATGATCGGTCCGAAAACAATTCCTAATGGTGGGAACATGAAAAAGCCAACGACAGCCCCAATAATACTTCCCCAGATTCCATAAGATGAAGCACCCATCTTTTTCGCTCCGGCCACAGAGGCGATCTGCTCCAAAAACTGAATCATGACTACGATTACTGCCCATACAATCATAAAACGCAAGCTGAAGGGCGGGTTTTCAGTAAATTGAAGCATTAATAAACCAACATAAGAGAATGGGAGACCCGGTAGGATCGGGAGAAATGCACCGATCAATCCGGTGATCATCAAAAGAATTCCGAATATAATGAGGATAGTTTCCATAAGGATTACTTAATCAGCTAAAATTGACGGACGGTTTTTAAAAGCCAATTTAATCTACGAAAGCTTAGTGGAAAAGATTCGTCCGTTGACCCAATACATGGAAATGTTGAAGATTCACCTATGGACTTCGTTAGGAGATATAATATTCGGTTAACGGAATACGATTTGATGTGTGAAATTAGACTAAATCCCCGAGTCAGGCGACTCAGAGTACAAGTTAATCTGTAATTCCGGGCAGATCTACACCTCGTTCTTTGGCTACATCCTGCGCCAGATTGTATCCGGCATCGGCGTGGCGCATAACTCCGCTTCCGGGATCGTTAGTGAGAACCCGGCGCAATCTGCGGTCGGCCATTTCCGTACCGTCGGCAACGCAGACCATTCCCGCGTGAATGGAATATCCAATACCGACTCCACCCCCGTGATGCAGACTCACCCAGCTCGCTCCGCTGGCCGTGTTAAGCATAGCGTTGAGCAGCGGCCAGTCGGCAATGGCATCCGATCCGTCTTTCATCGCCTCGGTTTCCCTATTTGGTGAGGCAACCGAACCGGTATCGAGATGATCGCGGCCAATTACAATTGGCGCCTTGACCTTCCCTTTTTTGACCAGCCAATTGAACTTCTCTCCCATTTCAGCCCGCTCGCCATATTCCAGCCAGCAGATACGGGAAGGCAAACCCTGGAAGTGGATTTTCTCCTGCGCCTCGTGTATCCATCGATGCAGAGCCTCTTTTTCAGGGAAGGTTTCGAGAATCGCTCTATCGGTGACGGCAATATCTTCGGGGTCACCGGAGAGAGCTGCCCAGCGGAACGGCCCGGATCCCTTGCAAAAGAGCGGACGAATATAGGCCGGGACAAATCCCGGGAAATCGAAGGCTTCTTTCATACCACGGTGATCAGCCACCTGACCCCGCAGGTTGTTTCCATAATCGAAGGTGACGGCTCCGCGCTTTTGCATGTCGAGCATGGTTTGAACGTGGGCCACCATCGAATCCAGAACATCGTTTTCATATGCTTCAGGATCAATTTCACGTTTTTCAGCAGCTTGTTCGAGTGTGTACCCGGCGGGGATATATCCAAGCCGGAGATCGTGAGCGGAAGTTTGGTCGGTCAATACATCCGGAATTACGCCTTTATGCATCAGTTCGGGAAGCACTTCTGCTACATTGCCCACTAAACCTACAGACAGTGCCTTTCCATCTGCCTTGGCATTCATCACCTTATCCAAAGCGTCATCCAGATCGGTGCATTTTACATCGCAATAGCCGGTTTTGATTCGCATATCGATCCGGCTCTCATCCACCTCAATTCCCAGAAAAGCCGCACCATTCATAGTGGCGGCAAGCGGCTGAGCGCCACCCATTCCGCCAAGTCCGGCTGTGACCACTAGTTTTCCTTTCAGCGATCCGTCAAAATGCTGCCGGGCACACTCGGCAAAAGTCTCATAGGTGCCCTGCACTATTCCCTGCGAACCAATGTAAATCCATGAACCGGCCGTCATCTGTCCGTACATGGTCAGCCCCATTTTGTCGAGTTTCCGAAACTCTTCCCAGGTAGCCCAACGCGGTACCAGATGGGAATTGGCAATCAGCACCCGCGGAGCTTCTTCATGCGTACGAAAAACGCCAACCGGTTTTCCACTTTGAATCAACAGAGTTTCATCATTTTCCAGCCGCTGCAGTGTTTTAATAATCCGGTGATAGCTTTCCCAGTTTCTTGCAGCCTTCCCGCCTCCACCGTATACGATTAACTCCTCCGGCTTTTCGGCTACATCCGGATCCAGATTGTTCATTAGCATGCGCATGGCTGCTTCCTGATGCCAACCTTTGCAGCTTAGTTTTGTACCGTGAGGGGCTTTGATGTTTTTTTGAACGTTATTCATGGGTTAAAACAATTTAAGCTTAAAAGGGCCTTGTTAAGAAAACTAAATGTGAAAAAATAAGTATGGAGTGTAATTTACTACTAATAAAGAATGAATGGTTGTATTTGGGGTATGAATCTCTACACTACTGAGATTCAGATAGTTACACCAAGAATAGTGAAAATTGATATTTGATTAAAATGACTAGTACAGAGATGAGACGCAGCTTGGGCGTTTTTATAATGCTTCTGCTTTTTGCTGCTGATGGTTTTGCACAGAATAGTAATGATTACAGAAGAGTGAGTCTGTCACTTTACGGAGGAGCTACATTAGGTTATCCGGATGATGTCAATCAGATCTTTGGCAGTAATTACAATACGTTTACTGAAACAACGTACAATTTCGGCGGAGGTATCCAATATGCAATTTCTCCATTCTGGTCGGCTGAATTGGGTTACCGTTACAATACTATTAAGGGTGTTGGTGAGGAGGGTTTCGAAACTGTTATTCATTCTGCATCTATAAAAAATACCTTCAATTTTAATCGCCTTTACCGACGCAACCAAATCTCTGAATGGTTAAACCCTTATCTGATTGTCGGCTTTGAACAGGATTTTTTCAACTATAAGCTTGATGATGAAGAGGTCAGCGGAAATGAGTCAGCTATCCTCGGTGGTTTGGGAGTAGCGTTCAGTATCACAAATTCTGTTGATGTTTTTTCACAGTTTGAAGTAAAAATGGCTTCCAACGGACTGGATAATGAGAGGCGGGGATTCCCTTTCGATCAGGTGGGCATGGCTACCGGCGGAATTCGCATCAACTTTGGACGGGGTGATGCTAAACCTCTTAATCTTTCACCTGCGGTTAAGAGATTAACGGATGACGAGTATGATAACTTTATCCAAAGCACTGAGGAGTTTAAGGCTGCAAGTCAGGAGATAGAGGCTCAGCGTGCCAAGTTGACGGAGATAGAAGAGCAGTTTAATGAGTCTGAAAAGAATAGTCAGGAAAAAATTGAACGACTGGAGGAGTTTACGAGACTCCTTGAAGCCAGAATTGATACGCTCGAATACAGGCTCGATAACCTGGAGGTTTCAGTTGAAGAGAGTGCTCAGGAAAGAGATCAGGTTCTCAAGAGTGAAGTCCCTGCCGGACATTACGTCCAGGTTTTTGCAGCCACAAGCTATGAGGCCGCGAATCGGGTGAAAGAGATTTTCCATGAACTATTGGGTAATGAATTTGAGAACCCTGAAGAAATTGTATTTGTGATTGAAAGAGGCCGATTCTACGAAGTGTTAGTCGGGACGTTCGCACAGTTCGAGGATGCTCAAAGGGCTCACGAAATTGCATTAAACAGACTTTCAGATGCATTTATTATCACATTCCCGCGACCACTGCATCTGGTAGATGAATATCGGGGAACTGCAATAGTTCACGATTAATGTTTACTAAAGTGTTAAAGTGTTTTTCCAGAAACCATTGAGGCAGGCGAGACAAGGTATTAAATAAAGCATCCCCCTTCGAAGGGGGCAAGAGGTTCGTAAGAACCGAGGGAGGATGAACTGTTTATCATTTAAAATTTAACTCACCCTAAAGCACCCATTGGAATAGGGCAGTCCAAAGCTTCGGAAATTGCTCGTGTTAGTTCTTTTTCTTCAATAGACAAAACTTTATCAGAAGAGATGCAGTGAATGATGGCTCTCAAAATATATTTTTTAACCGGATTTGAAGAGGCTGCAAGTTCATCAAGAGCCTGATCGAGTTTTTCGATTGTACACTCATCTTTATTTAAAAGAGAAGTGTCTGCCGGTAGGAGTTTTCTAATCGTTTTTATACCGGCTTCCCATGCCGATT
>NZ_JAWLDW010000145.1:0-6055 GCF_041686455.1 Rhodohalobacter sp. | reverse complement strand
TTCATAACTGCAGGCCTGCGAGGAGTTCATGAGTAATCTATTTTCGGAATTATTAGAAGGTTCAGTTGTTCCCGTATTGTACCAACTTCTCACTTTCTTTAAAGCTATTTCAGTGTTTGGAATCTGGGCTAACAGAAATAAATTTATATCATCACTTTCCGAAGTAGTTTCTGTATAATTGTATAGCATATCATCTTCTGCCCCGCTTTTTGACTCTTCATCGGGTTTGAATTTGATGTACTTATATCGATAACCATTCTCATTCTTGTTTTTGACACTTATAAAGGCATAATAATACGAGTCGTCCTTACTGTTAAGTATATTCAATACTCTAAAAGCAGCTTCTATTCTTTTCCAATTTGGCTCGTTTGGGTTTGATTTTTCAGCGGCTTGTGATGTATGATTAATATCGGATTCAATATGTGGGATTAGGTCATTTCCCTGCTTAGGCAATAAATGATTTTCTTCTATATCTATTTCTTCTGGTGCCAACGTCCGTTCGCAAGAAATGAATATTATAACAAACAAACCCATTAGCAGAAAAATGTACCCCCGGTAAAAACTGTTTCATAATGGCGTAAGGTTGTGGTTTTTAAAGATGGATTAGGTCATACGTATATTTACTTACGCTAATAAGAGTAGTGGGGGGAGGGGGTAATTGTTACAAAGTTTTTTAAAGAGTTGAATTTTGATGATCTGAGGGAGTAGTAAGCGGTTTTTAGTCCACTCATTTTTTTAAGTATTGATTCAATCACCCCGACATGAATCCTACCAACCCTCACAAAACTTTAACCTGACTTTCTCCGTCTCTCCCTATATATTCACCCGCTAACGAAAAACAGGTACAAATTTGCAGTTGCGATAAGGTATATTCATTGCAAACCTTTTCGTATATTTAGTGCTTATAAAATTTTTCAGAATGAACGATATCGTTCAATATGGCTAAAAAATTCGACGAAGTTAAACAGCTCGCTTACCCAAAAGCGGAAGTGGAAATCCTCAACTGGTGGAAAGAGAATAAGATTTTTAAGAAAAGTCTCACTTCCCGCGAGGATGGAATTCCGTTCACGTTCTATGAGGGTCCTCCAACCGCTAATGGAAAACCGGGTATTCACCACGTGATGGCAAGAACCGTGAAAGATCTGTTCTGTCGCTACAAAACGCTGAAGGGTTTTAGGGTAGACCGCAAAGGCGGATGGGATACCCACGGCCTTCCGGTAGAGATTGAAGTGGAGAAGGAGCTGGGGCTCGAGGGGCGCTCGCAGGTGGAAGAGTATGGAATGGCGGAATATAACGCCAAATGCCGCGAGAGTGTGCTCAAATACAAGGATTTATGGGATGAGCTGACCAACCGTATGGCCTACTGGGTGGATTTGGACGATCCGTATGTCACATTTGAAAACGACTATATCGAATCGGTCTGGTGGGCATTTAAGCAGCTCTATGATAAAGGGCTGGTGTATCAGGGATATAAAATCCAGTGGTATTCGCCGGGCAGCGGTACCGTGCTCTCTTCGCATGAGGTGAGCCTGGGATATAAGGAGACGCAGGATCCTTCGATCTACGTAAAATTCCCGCTGGATGCCGATGAAAATGTTTTCTTCCTCGCCTGGACCACAACCCCGTGGACTATTGTTTCGAACATGGCGCTGGCCGTGAACCCGAAACTGGAGTATGTAAAGGTGAAAGTGAGTGAAGGCGACCGCACCGAATTTTATATCCTGGCCAAAGATTGCCTGGAAGATGCGCTTAATCACGACTATGAAATTGTAGAAAGTTACAAAGGATCAGACCTGACCGGCTGGATCTACAAGCCCATTTTTGAATTTGCCCTCGAGGAGTATGACAAGGAAGATGCCTGGAGAGTGATTGAGGCCGATTATGTGACGACTGAAGACGGTACCGGCGTGGTTCATACGGCTCCCGCTTTCGGTGCGGATGACTATGAGTCGTGTAAGAAAGCCGGAATCCCGATGTTCAACCCGGTTAATGAAGAGGGACGATTCACCGAACAGGCCCCCGATTTTGCAGGGCAGTGGTTCAAGGATGCAGATAAAGAGATTAATCGCGCCATTAAGGAGAAGAGCCGCATGTATCACCACGATGTATATGTGCATAACTATCCGTTCGACTGGCGCAAAGGTACCCCGCTGATGTCGTACCCGGTGGAGTCGTGGTTTATCAGAACTACCGCCGTGAAGGATAAAATGGTGGAGCTGAACAAGGATATTAACTGGAAGCCGGGGAGCACCGGAACCGGACGTTTTGGCACCTGGCTCGAAAATAACGTGGACTGGGCCGTTTCGCGGCAGCGGTACTGGGGAACACCGATTCCTCTCTGGGTGAGCGACAAAAATCCCGAACACATTGAGTGCGTGGGTAGCGTAGAAGAGCTTCGCAAAAAAGCGGGGATCTCCGATGATGTGGAGATCGACCTTCACCGTCCGCATATAGACGATTATACATGGGAAGGCCCTGACGGTGGAACCATGAGGCGTATTCCGGACCTACTGGATGTGTGGTTCGATTCCGGCTCGATGCCGTGGTCGCAGTGGCACTACCCGTTTGAGAATAAGGATAAGTTTAAGGAGAACTTCCCGGCTGATTTTATAGCCGAAGGTGTGGATCAGACACGAGGCTGGTTCTATACGCTTCACGCGCTGGCAACTATGCTGTTTGATAAGCCTGCATATAAAAATGTAGTTTCCAACGGACTGGTTTTGGATGCCAACGGCGAGAAGATGAGTAAGTCGAAAGGCAACTCTGTGGATCCGTTTGAGGTGATTCAAAAATATGGAGCCGATACTGTTCGCTGGTATATGATGAGCAACTCCTCTCCGTGGGAGAATCTCAAGTTCAGCGAAGAGGGGCTGCAAGAGACGCAGCGTAAGTTTTTTAACACGATTGTAAACACCTACTCATTCTTTGCGATGTATGCGAACATCGACGGATTTATCTACTCCGGGTCACCGCTGCAAAAATCGGAGCGCACGGAAATGGATCGGTGGGTCATTTCCCGACTCAACACAACCGTTAAATCGGTGGATGAATTTTTGGATGAGTATGAGCCGACCAAAGCCGCCCGCGAAGTGGAGCGTTTTGTGGAGGAACTAAGTAACTGGTACGTTCGCCGGAACCGGCGCCGTTTCTGGAAAGAGGGCAAGAGCCTGGATAAAACGGCAGCCTATCAAACCCTGTATGAGTGCCTGGTCAGCCTGGCGAAAATTGTCAGCCCCACAGCACCGTACCTCGGTGAATGGCTCTATCAAAGACTGAATGAAGTAACCGGACAGGACGAACAGTCGGTTCATATCTCATTCTATCCAACCGTTGAGGAGACCGCGATCGACAAACAGCTTGAGCGCCGCATGGATATTGCACGAACCGTAAGCTCTATTGTGCTTCGCGTACGGAATCAGATTGATATCAATGTTCGCCAGCCGCTCTCAAAAATCATTCTTCCGATAGATAAAGAAGAAAGAGCTGTGGTTGAAGCCGTAAAAGATATTATATTGGATGAGGTAAACGTTAAAAAAATTGAGTTTGTAGACGATGATTCCGGCATTGTGAGCAAATCGGCCAAGCCGAACTTTCCTGTATTAGGAAAACGACTTGGAAAAAAGATGAAGCCGGTTGCTGCCCGAATCCAGAATCTCTCTACCGACGAGATTACAGAATATGAAAATGAGGGTGCTATTGAGCTCGATCTTGAGGATGGTGAAACGGTACGTATTTCATCCGGTGAGATTGAGATTCAGCGTTCCGGCTTGCGGGGCTGGTCAGTAGAGACAGAAGGCGGAATTACCGTTGCCGTGGATACAGAAATTACACCTGAACTTCAGAAAGAGGGTCTCTCACGCGAATTTGTGAATCGAATTCAAAATATGCGTAAAGAGGCCGACTTTGATGTGACTGATCGTATTGTGATCGGATTTTCCGGGAATGATGAGATTGCGGAGGCAGTTGAAGCAAACCGGGAAAACATCAAATCAGAAACTCTGGCTGAAGAAATTACCCCTGAACTACTTGACGTATCAGACTTTGTGAAATCCTGGGATATCGAAGACAGGGATTGCGAAATTTCGATACGGAGAACTACTAACAATTAATCATCAGTATTATGGCATCTTCAAAGGATTCCAAGACAAAGGATAGAATCAGTCCCTATAACGACGAGGAACTGGAGTACTTCCGTGAAATTATACTTAAAAAGCGAAACGAAGCGGAACAGGAGCTGAATGCCCTGCAAAGTACACTGCGTGAAAGCATGGAAAACTCTTCCGACGAGTCAGCTTACTCATTCCATATGGCGGATGCAGGAACGGATGCTCAGGAGCGTGAAAAAACGTACATGCTGTTCAACCGCACCAAGAAGTTTATCCGCTACCTGGACGACGCTTTGGTACGGATCGACAATAAGACGTATGGCGTTTGCAAAGTTACCGGCAAAAAAATTGCCAAAGGCAGACTGGAAGCGGTACCTCATACTCAGCTGAGTATTGAGGCTAAACTGAAACGCAGATAGAGTCTATATTTTGTCAGAAAAAGCAAAAAAGCTGCTCGTATTTTCAATCCCGGCGGTATTTGTTCTGATTATTGATCAGATTACAAAACACATTATCCGAACGTCACCGGAACTGCACAGGGTTGATCTGATTGAGGGGTGGCTCGCTTTTAATTTTACCAAAAACCCGGGTATGGCCATGGGAATGGACTGGCTGTCTACGCCTGTCATTAGTGTCATAGCCATTTCGGCCACGATTGGGATTATCGGCTATATTCTTTATACGCTGAACCGGGCAAACTACGCCTATCTGGTCTGCATGGGTCTAATTATCGGCGGTGCTCTCGGTAATATTTACGATCGCATCTTTATGGGAATTGCCGGTGATTACGGAGGGGTTCTGGAGGGGCACGTAGTCGATTTTATTCATTTTTACCTGCAAATCGGGGATACAGCTGTTTTTCCATACATCTTCAATGTTGCAGATATTGCAATAACCACTTCAATTATTATACTCCTCCTTTTTCATAAATGGATTATGCCTGAGGAAGAGAATGAAGAGAGTGATCTGAAAGCTGAAGCGGAGTTGAATGAGGCAGAATTGGGATCTTCGAAAATAGAGAATGCCGATCAGCTCGATGATACTGAGGTAAGGCCTGAAAAGGGTTGACGGTAAACCTCTTTTACAGATTTTAAATAACTTCTTTTCTTTGTAAAGAAACTGCCGCACATGTAAGTTTTCCATATTACTTTTGGGCCGCCAAAAGTAATCAAAAACTCCCGGCGGTGATTGCTGTCGGGCTTGGTTTGCTCGCGCGGTTACACAACATCAATCGCTCCCGAGGGGAGCCGATATTGTGATGTCACCCGCGCTGTGATGCAATCCAAGCTACTCCTCCACCAATCAAGGCCGGAGGATTCAATCACGTTCTTTTTAATAACACGTATGAATAAAAAAAAGACTTTAGGCGCAATTGCTGCCGGCCATCCAGAAACAGCAAAAGCAGCTGAGCAGATTCTTCTCGACGGCGGCAATGCTTTTGATGCTGTGATAGCTTCACAACTGGCTGCTTTGGTTGCGGAACCGGTGCTGACTTCATTGGGAGGCGGCGGATTTATGCTGGCAGAAACGGCTTCCGGAAATCAGACCTTGTATGATTTTTTTGTCCAGACGCCCATCCATAAAAGAGACCCATCCCGGCTAAGTTTCAGTCCAATAATGGCTGATTTTGGTGGAACTGAGCAAGAGTTTCATATTGGTCCGGGTTCAATGGCAGTACCCGGAATGGTGAAAGGCCTGTTTGAGATTCACAGGGATCTCTGCACTCTGCCGATGAACAGAATTGCCGAATCGGCCATTGAACTGGCGCGTAAAGGCGTGGAGATGAACTCTTTTCAATCCGGCATCTTTGATATCATAAAGCCGATCTATTTCGACTCGCCCGAGCCAAAACGTATTTTTAGAAGTTCACGAGAGGCAGATCAACTGATTCGCGAAGGTGAAGTGTTAAAACAGCCTGACCTTGCAGAACTTTTAGAGCAGCTGGTGAT
>NZ_JAWLDW010000144.1:0-6061 GCF_041686455.1 Rhodohalobacter sp. | reverse complement strand
CAGCGTCAAATACTCCAATCACCATTTCATTCGTACTGATAGATTGTGGAAATAAATACTTAAAAACCAACCATCGGACATATATTAAAAATCACTACCAAACATTACCCACACATCACTCACCCATCGCAAATCAGATTTGATGCGGATAGGGTATTCCTCGTATATTGAAAGTGTTATTCAAAAATCGAAGCCCACCTGACGAATAACGCTCCATTACGAAATCAATATTAGATGTGATCTTCCTGAAGAGATTGTTGGGCCTATTCTAACCTATGGTTTCAAAAAAACTCAACGATCAAAAATGAATCTTCCCAAAATCAAAATAGGTGTGGCCGGATCAAGAGAAATTTGAGCGGAGACATGAGAATTTTTAGAAATAAAGTTGAAAGATGGAATTGGAGTAAATGAATACAATATCGGCAGACAATCAACCCTCATCCTCTTGAGAATTAATATGTGCAGGAGGTGTAAATTGTTCATACACTCTTGGATCAAAAATATTTACCGTTACAATTTCTGAGATTGGAATTCCCATCTGAAAGTCATTAATGTCAAGATCAATCTCTTCGTCTTCAACCGTATATTTAATGACTGTATCGTAGGGGGTCGTGAATTCGATATGGAAATCCTTTTCATCTCTATAGCCACTGTAAACAGGAATCACTTTTATAGATTTAACTCCTGCCCATGGATTAAAAAAGTTTTGAGAGATAAATCCGATGTATACTTTTCTTGATTTAAGTGTGATACTGACCAGTTTGGCATCTTCAAGTGCTCTTAAAAGAATGAGTTCGATACCGTCATTATCCTCTTTTATGATCTCTTTAATTCTGGCTTCTTCATCGATCCATCTGTTGGGAATGATCCCGGAAGTAACAAGGAAGAGAAATGCTAATAGGGCAGTGCCGAGAAAATCAAAATGAATATTGGACTTCCACCAAGAGTAAAAATCGGGTAACTGTAAAGAGATAATGGTGGCAATTAGAAATGCAATTGTGACCCCAATTAATCCTGCAACGGCTGAACTTAAAATCAGTTCTTGGGCATTATAACGAATTGTTCTGTATCGGAACCAGGTAGATTTTTTAATAAAAATGTATCCCCCGAGAAGAGGTAACAGGAAAATATTGACTTCCACGTCATTTCTCTTTTTTACGCGCCCGAACCTCTTTTAAAAGATCTGAATTGCGAATTATTTCCAGTTGCCTCTGGGCACTTTTGCTTGTTAAAATATCTTTAGGTTTAGCATACAAGCCTCCTTGGCGTGTGTGCCGGATAACAGGACGTTCGTGGTTGGTATGTATCTCTTTTGTTGCCATAATCAATGATATTATAATATAATTTACCTTTACTAACAATAATATAACGCTGTGGTGTGACAGCATATTGGCATGGCGATATGTTGAGTGTTAAAATCATACTCATTTCTCCATTCTAATATTTATCAAAGCATAAGGAGCATATAGTTACAATGCGGCTTGAATCTATTCAAATATCACTCGGGGTGGAGGAAGTACGGATTTCCTTTGGGAATGCGAAGAGCCTTTTTGAGGTCCTTTTTTAAATATATAATCATTCAAAACTCACCATCAAACAACTATCACAATTCATCACCAAACATTACCCATACATCACCCACTCACCACAAATCAGATTTGATGCGGATAGGGTATTCCTCGTATATTAAAAGTGTTATTCAAAAATCAAAGCCCATCTGACGAATAACGCTCCAGAAAAACTGATTCTTGGGATGGCTGTATCTATACGAATCGTCGATAAACGGCCCTGAAGGGTTTGGTCTGCGAACAGCTCGCAGCAGGGTGCAGGGGGCAAAGTTTGGTATTTGGAATTTCAGGAAGAGTTTGTGAGTGGTAGAGGGTTCTGGTTCGGGTTTTGAGGCTCTGAGTTTTTGGTTCTCTTTCCCCCGTCTCACTTTTGCCTTCTGCCGTCTCCCGTCCCCACGCCTTTTCTAAGGACTTCTGTGTTATGCCATCTATATCTTCTATTTTAGTGTCGTTCAGATTAAAAAGTATAGAAACAGACAGATATGATCTCAAGACAGTGGAACGTAATTGCACCGTTAATTATCATGAGTTTACTGGTTAGTTTAGCACCTGGAGTCTATGCACAGGAGACCCCTCAACAGGAAGAGGCGATCCAGGTTGCCCGTGCATCCTGGGATACAGGATGGTTTCAAACCGAGGTATTTCGCCTGCTTGCAGAGGAGATGGGATATTCTATGGCTCCGGCTCAAACGATGGCGGTGGATGAATTTTATGAAAAAGCCGCGTCGGGGGAGGTTGATTTTTTTGTGAACGGCTGGTTCCCGCTTCACCGGGAACTTATTCAACAGCCCGGCCGAAGTGATAAGATCGAGGCGGTTGGCTACGAGGTGGAGAAGGGAGCGATCCAGGGATATCTGGTGGATACGAAATCCGCAGACTCACTTGGGCTGGAATCTTTGAGTCAGCTCTCAGATCCAGAGATAGCAAGGCATTTCGACCGGGATGGAGATGGGAAAGCCGATCTGATTGGCTGTAATATTGGCTGGGCCTGTCATACCCGTATCAACGAACACCTCAGCGAGCTGAACCTGCTGGAAACGACGGAGCAGGTGTATGGCGACTATAATCCAATGGCCCGAAACGCTATTGAGGATCTGCAGACCGGGAAACCGCTCCTCATGTATACATGGACGCCGAACTGGACACTTGGTAAGGTAACGCCCGGAAGCGAGGTGCAGTGGCTGCATGTGCCTGTGTCAGGAAGAGAACAGATCGATAAACTGGAGGGCGCGTCCCGTAGTCCGATAACGCTTGGGTTCGACCTGAACGACATTCGGGTTGTGGCAAACCGTGAATTTTTGAACCGGTATCCCGACCTGAGGGCACTGTTTGAGAATGTTCGCATCCCTCTTGAGGATATCCAGGAGCAAAACGCCGCGATGGCGGGAGGAGAGGGGAGCATTAGCGATATCCGGCAGCACGCCCGGGAGTGGATTGATGATCATAGGGATGACCTGCGAAACCCTCTTATTGACGCAGGGGTTGAAGATCCATTTGAACACTTGAGCCGCAGTGGTAATTCTCCACTTGCAGACAGTGGCCTGTCGATTGATGACCAACATCACTTTCGGGTTGTTACGCAGCAGGTTGAACCCCTGGTGATGTATGATGATCGTACCTACGGCGGGTTTAGCATTGAAGTTTTTGATGCTATTGCCAAGGAGATCGGACTCGACTACTCGATCTACAGCGTGAACAGTATTGCGAAAATGTTGGATGACGTGAAGCGCGGAGAGGCAGATATTGCAACATCAGCACTTGGTATTACATCGGAAAGGGAGGAGATGCTGGAATTTTCTCACCCCTATTATGAAACCGGACTTCAAATTATGGTTCCCAACAGAGGGAGCAGCATCAGCACCATTCCCATGGCGATTCTCTCCATTATTTTTTCCAAAGAGGTGATGTTTATTTTCATCTTCTTTTTTGGTGTTCTGCTCATATCCGCCCATATCATCTGGTTCTGGGAGAGAAAGCATAACGATGATTTTCCCAGCAGCTACTGGAGCGGATTAGGGGTTTCAATATGGTGGGCTGCCGTTACGGTAACCACGGTTGGCTACGGAGACAAAACTCCCACAGGAATTCCCGGCCGTATATTTGGGCTGATATGGATTTTTGCCGGTTATTTTGCGTTTTCTTATTTCACAGCAACGGTCACGAGTACGGTGACGCTTCAGGAGATCGAAAGTAAGATTCAAACTGCAGAGGATCTGTACGGACATGATGTGGCAACCGTGAGTAACAGTGCGGCAGAGTATTATTTGAGGGGAAACGGTATTCGTCCGTCTACCTATAATACTGTTTCTGAAGCTGCTGAAGCTCTTGTGGAGGGTAGCATTGAGGCCATTGTCTATGATGCGCCTGTTCTTCAGCACTATGCTTCCGAGGAGGGATATGGAGATGTGATGGTGACGGGACAGCTTTTTCAGCAGCAGTCGTACGGTTTTGCACTACCAAAAGATAGTGAACTTCGTAAGGAGATTAACCTGGGATACCTGAAAATTCTGGAAAATGGTGAATATCAGCGGATCAGGAATCGCTGGTTTGGTAATGAGGCGAGGTAGGATAGGGGTTGTTTGATCTAAGATCGGATACCGCATATCTAAGTTCGTATATTAAAAAAGGTTGGGATTTTTTTGCGGATTACCCGAAGGGCTCCCGTTTGGTGTTATGAGGTGGAGTAAAGGAGATGTCTCTACTTCGGCCTAAAAAGCAGGCCTCCGCTCGACATGACAGGGCGCACTATTTAAAGAGAGCGCGTATCCAATTCATATTTATGCAAAGATTAGGGCCACGCCGCCGGCTGGCGGAAAGTGCATGGAGAGATCTCCCCGCGAAGCGAAATATCCCGGCTGCAATCCGGAAAAACACCGCAAATCCTTTGAAAGGCTAAATCTTTTAGGGAAGAGGAACTGTTTATTCGTTGAAATCATCAACCAATAACATACAATCAAACATCTTTTACCAATCACAACTATACATTACTTATATATCGCTCACACATTCCAAATCAGATTTGTTGTGGATAGGGGTTTCCTCGTATATTGAAAATGTTATCCAAAAATCAAAGCCCATCTGACGAATAACGCTCCACAAAAAATGATCCCGGGGATAGCTGTGTCTGCCTTTAGAGTGAAATGTGAAAAGGACCTACTTCGCTGAAGCTTCGTTGGCCGGACTAAAGGCAAAGATTTCTATCATAGATGTGTATGTATGACAGATGCCCCGGAAATGGTGAATTTTGATTTTGGTACATAAAACGTTCTCGACAGTCTCGACCTGATGAGTATTGGAAATGGAATTTGGTGCTTGGTATTTGGAGATTGGGATTTGGAACTTGTGGCCTGCAACCTGAAACTTGCCGCTTGCTAAGCGAATAGCCATTCCTTTTTATTCTACCTTTATAAATTCGTTCAAATCGGACTTTAGGATATATTCAATTTCTCTAAAATTAGATCTATCCGTTTCGCAAAAGAGAAAACCGAACATATGATAGTCCGCAACGTTCATCTTCCTCAGCTCAAGGGGATGTTCGAAATGTTGAAGCAGCTGATCGTAGTCAAATGACTTTATTTCGTCCGGTTCATACCCGGTTGTATTGTCTAATACAATGATGCTGTAAAGTTTGTCTTCCCTGCCGCTTAAAATGGTTTTCCAATCTGGCTTTTGTTGGTTGAAGAAATATTCAATGGGATTAAAACCATATGAAAGATACGTTGAGTCTGCCGTAGTACACCAGCCACCGAATCGCATTGGATTAACTTCTATAGGAAAGAGTTTTCCGTCTTTTGTAATTCTTACTTCAACGTGAAGGGGGACGTTTTTCAAATCGGCAGAATTGCCAAGCATGTCGAGAAACTCCGTGAATGATCGTAATCTTTCATTGATTATTTCGCCTGAAGAGAGATAAACTCTGTCGCTAACATCATCCTCACTTGAAAAAAGATGTTTGAAAATATTCAATACCACCGGTTCGCCGTTGTTGCCAAAATACGCATCAAATGCATATTCATCCCCTTCAATGTATTTTTCAACAATAAAAGATCCGGCATTTAAAACAGAAGCCGGATATAATCTGTTTACTTTTTCAATTTCGTTCTCAACCATCCTTACTTTTTCATTCCACTCTTCAACCGAATAAATCTTATGAACGCCCACGCTGAAGAAACCGACCTTAGGTTTTAATACAACAGGAAATGGATAACCGGAAGCATCCACTGTAAGGAGATCCTCTATGTGAATCTCTTCAAAAAAGTAGTCCGGATAATATTTATTCAAAAAGTGGCGGAAGCGTACTTTGTCTTTAAAGAGATCAATGATATCGGGGAGTTTCGTTTTTTGTAGATTTTTTTCGATCCAGTCAATGGAGTTTTCCGAATTGGTGTAAACCCTGGGAAACTCGTTCCTCTTAACAATGTCCTTTGCTTCTTCATTACTAATGAGAGGCAACCTGCCGCCCAGATTCAATTCCTCTTTCGATGAAAGTGCTA
>NZ_JAWLDW010000028.1:0-26430 GCF_041686455.1 Rhodohalobacter sp. | reverse complement strand
CAACAACTTGGTTTTATACTGCTCATCGGACTATTCATTCTCGTTACTTTTAATGACATTTTACGCACATTTGGAGGCTAATTACTGATGCTTGCTAAAGAAGGTATTTCAACTATACTTGTTGTATTTGGGTTCAGTTTACTTGTTATTTTTGCCGTCTCTTTTGCTCCTGTATGGTTGGGCTATGTTGTATATCCAATTTTAGCTGTTCTTTGCGGATTGGTTCTCTTTTTTTTCAGAGATCCGGACAGAAACACACCAGATGATGACTCACTTATTATTTCTCCGGCAGACGGTACAGTAGTCCTCATACAAGATGTCAAGGAAGACGAGTATGTCGGTGAAGAGGTTACACAGGTAAGTATTTTTCTGTCCCCACTTAACGTACATGTAAACCGAAATCCAATAACGGGTTTGCTGGAATATATAAAGTATTACCCCGGAAAATATCTGATGGCATGGGAAGACCACGCTTCTGAAATGAATGAGAGAGCTCATTTTGGTGTGACGCATCCATCAGGAATGAAAATGATGTTTAAGCAGATTACAGGGTTCATGGCTCGGCGAATCGTATATAATTTAGAAGAAGGTGATCAACTGAAAGCGGGAGAAAGATTCGGTATAATGAAATTTGGTTCCAGAATGGACCTGTTGCTGCCAAAAAAAGTTAAGATAAATGTGAAGATTGGAGACAAGACGGTAGCAGGGGAGTCAATCATCGGAAAAATCCAATAATTCATGAAATATCCCATTCAAAAACTCAGGTTTAAAAAGGGGAAACAGGGTAAAAGGAAAAAACTAAAACCGATTCCCAAAATTGTTGTGCCGAGTTTTTTCACGTTGATGAACCTATTCTGTGGATTTCTATCCATATTATTGGTTGCTGATGGAAATTTGGTAGCTGGATCGTGGCTTATTGTTCTAGCCGGTTTATTTGATGTTTTGGATGGTTTTATGGCAAGGCTTGCTAACGCAACCAGCGAATTTGGAATGGAACTGGATTCAATAAGTGATGTAGTATCTTTTGGTGTAGCACCGGGGTTTCTAATTTATATTTTTGCTCTGAATGAGCTTGCTATCATCGGAATTTTATTAAGCGCTCTGCCACCTCTATGTGGGGCCATTCGTTTAGCACGATACAACGTTGAGTCTAAATATGACGAGTTAAACTACTTTAGGGGTTTGCCAATCCCTGCACAAGCAGTCATGTTTGCAGGATTCTACCTAACCTTTAATAATAAACTTTTCCTGTTTGATGGATTTGAACAGGGAGTTATAAGTGTGTTGATTCCTGTTGTTATTCTACTCTCTTTCTTAATGGTTAGCACCATACCATTCGACAAAATTCCTCGTTTTGATCGGGAATCTGTCAAGAAATATAAGGCGAGGATCATTCTTTTAGCCGTTTATCTTTTTATAATTTTAATATTACAAGACATAGGACTGATCGTAGTATTCTCCTTTTTTATTCTTAAAGGTTTGATAATGGGCCTTTATATATTCTGGAAACAAGCCTTTACAGACGAGCCAGATCCGCTGGACAATGGAGTAAACTTTTGAAAGTAAGGGTTTACGTTACTTTTTGATTTCCTGATTAACAAAATCTTCGATTTTAACAGCATTTTCATGAGTCAAGGGAATCACTCTACCAAAAAGCTGTGCCATATAAATCCAATCATTTGATTTTCCCTTTTTGAATCTTACACAGCGATCTTTTTTTGCAAAATCGTTGTAAAGCGATTTATTTGGCATCTGATCGATTTTTAAGTCTTTAATCTTCTGAAGTTGAAAACTCTCTTCATAAACCAATCTGTCTCGCACGTGGTACTTAAGGTAGAGTGTATTGTCTTCAGATATAAATGAGATCACTACCTTTCCGTCTTTTACTTTAAACAGGCTTAAAACCATTAGAGCAAAGAATGAAAATGAGATCAAACGTAAAAAGCCTTCAAGTAACACTTCATCAACCATAAGGTAATAAGCGAATAGAATAATTGCGGCTATTCCACTTATTGTAGCAATCATCGGCCAGAAACGGGAGTACTTCTCTTCAATTTTCAATTTCTGAGTCATGACAAAGTTCGTTTTTGTATAATTTCACCTTCTGTGGTGTGATAGCAATTATACAGATTTACAGTTAAACAGGAATGAATCGGAAGGATGCTTATGAAATTGTTTTCATCCACTATTTTGGGATCGAATCCACTTAGAGTGCCATGCTCCTGAGACAGTCCGGATAGCATTACTCCATCAAAAGGAACTATACCGTTTTCTTCTATTTTAAAAGCCTGGCCATAGTTTTTATAACCATTTTGCTCAATGTAATCCTTCGAAAAGTGAACTGCTCCGCCGTGTACGATTACCTTATTTTTACTGATTCTCTGGCTGAACGGGACTTTAACAGAAACTGCTACATCATTTGGATTGCAACTGCCTATTTGGACCTGCATCCAGTCATAGAAAACCAGATTACCGGGTGTGATTTCGTCAATGCCATCAAAATCTTCTAAAACAGATGCAGAAGGAGTGTCACCCAATGAGGTCTTTGCTTCCGGATAAAGCTTTTTTAGTTCTCTCAAAGCGGATAACGATTGCTTTACCTTTTCCTTGATTTCTGATTTTCCGTGAGCTTTGTAGGTTCCTCCATCGTGGATATAGAACCCATGAAATTCAGAGTTTTTACCATTTTTAATTACACTGATTAGGTTTTTGATTTTTTCTTTTTCAGTAATGGATATTCCACTGCGACCATATCCTGCATCAATTTCAATATAAATCTTAAAGCTTTTTTTTAATTCATTGTTTAATAACGACACATCACCTTCCCGGTTTAAAAATAGCCGGAGTTGTGCTTTTTCCTGGAGATCTTTCAGACCATCAATCATTCCGTGATAAAAGGGAAATGCGATCGTTATATCATCCCAATCATCCTGAACAAAATATTTAGCCATTCCTATTGAAGAAACTGTAATCCCGTTTATACCAAATTCACGAAACCAACGCCCGATCTCTATCGATTGATGTGTTTTAAAATGGGGACGAAAACTTAAACCCAGTTTTTCTGCTTTGTAAGCTATTCTTTTTATGTTATTTCTACAGCGAATTTTATCTAATAATAGTATAGGAGAATGAACCATTTTCGTTAATTATAACCGGATTAAATATTAAATATAAAATTATAACTCATTGATCAGAGATAGCAGATCTTGATATGATCTATTTTCTAAAGAGTATTAACTGAAATTATGAATGAATTACACTCTAAAAGGTCTTATAATTGAACCATCAAAAAAAGGAAAAACTTGCAGAAAAAGAATACGAAATTCATCATTGGTAGATTAGAGAAAATAGACTTTCCTGAATTCTCTATCTCAAATTTAGAAGCAAAAATTGATACCGGGGCTTACACGTCTAGTTTACACTGTCATCATTTAGAGCAGATAAAATCTAACGGCGAAAATTGGGTTCAATTCATCCTGCTGGATCCCAAACATCCAGAATACGAGAAAAATCCATTTTCGGCTCCGATTCATAAAATTCGAAAAGTAAAAAGCTCAAATGGGCAGATACAAGAAAGGTTCACTATAAAAAGAAAAATCAGGTTTTTTGGAAAAATTCACACTATAGAACTTACCCTCACCGACAGATCAGAAATGAAATTTCCTGTTTTAATTGGGCGTAAGTTTTTATCCAATAAATTTTTAGTAGATGTATCTAAAAAATATTTAACTCAACAAGACTTATCATAATCTATGAAGCATCAAGCATATAGAATTGCAATTCTTTCAAGAAACCGATCACTTTACTCCACGAAAAGATTAATCGAGACGATTGAAAACAAAGGGCATAAAGCTATTGTTTTGGATCACTTGAAATGTGATATAGTGATTGAACAGGATTTGCCATCTATATACTATAAAGGTGAACGCTTACAGAATATAGATGCTGTTATTCCAAGAATTGGTGCTTCCGTTACTTTTTACGGAGCTGCAGTAGTACGCCAGTTTGAAATGATGAATATTCCTACTGCCGTAGAGTCTCAAGCATTGGTTCGCTCTCGCGATAAACTCAGAAGTCTCCAAATAATGGCAAGAGCTAGTGTGGGTATGCCTAAAACTGTTTTTACAAACTACAGTAAAGAGGTTAAAAAAATTATTGATAGTGTGGGTGGCGCTCCGTTAATCGTAAAACTACTTGAAGGTACTCAAGGGTACGGTGTTGTTTTGGCTCCAACTAAAAAAGCTGCTGAATCTATTATTGAAGCATTTCACAGTATGAAAGCTCGGGTAATTGTCCAGGAATTTATTGAAGAAGCTAAAGGTGCGGATATCCGTGCATTTGTGATCAATAATAAGGTAGTTGGAGCTATGAAGCGACAAGGCAAAGAGGGTGAATTCAGATCAAATTTACATCAAGGCGGTACCGGTAAATTGATTAAGCTATCTAGAGATGAGCGAAAAGTTGCTTTAACAGCAGCTAAAGCTATGGGTTTATCCGTAGCTGGCGTAGATATGCTACAATCAGAACGAGGTCCTTTAGTGCTCGAGGTAAACTCTTCACCCGGTCTTGAAGGAATCGAGAAAACGACAAATAAAGACGTAGCCTCAGAACTTATAAATTATTTAGTTGACCTCATTGAGAGTTCTAAACTCAATAAAAATAAGAAGTTTAAGTCCAATGCATGATTACATAGAAATAAATGAAAAAAAAGTTGCAAGGGGAGAGGATAAACTGATAAACCTCTCTATTGCAAGATTACCCACATATACTAGTATTGATCTGCCTGTTCGTGTTATAAGGGGGGAAAATCCGGGCCCGGTACTATTAATTTCGGGTGGATTGCATGGCGACGAAATTAACGGGATTGAGATTATAAGGCGAATGCTGGTGAAAAATATTCTCAAACCTGAATGCGGATCAGTAATCGCTATTCCATTGATGAATGTATATGGCTTTATACAGAATGTACGTGGCGTTCCGGATGGTAAAGATATCAACCGCAGCTTTCCCGGCTCAAAAAGCGGCTCACTGGCCAATCTGGTTGCATATAACATCATGAAAGAAATAATACCTAAGGTAGATTACGGTATTGATTTTCATACAGGTGGTGCCAGCAGATCCAATTTTCCACAAATTCGTTGCACCTTTGATGTACCTGAGAACATTGAATTGGCAAAAGTTTTTTCACCACCCGTAATTTTACATTCTAAGTTGATTGAAAAATCATTTAGAAAAGCTGCATTTAAAAAAGGAAAACAAATCCTCGTGTTTGAAACAGGCGAATCATTACGCATAGATAATTTTGGTATTGAAGAGGCCATTAAAGGGACCCAACGGTTAATGAAGTATTTGGGTATGATCCAAAATGCACCTGAACCTCAGCAAACAGAAATATTTGAGAAATCAAGTTGGATAAGGGCTAAAATCGCCGGCTTATTTCATCCAAAAGTTGTTTTAGGGGACAACATCAATAAAAGGCAGTTATTAGGACGAATTACAGATCCCTACGGTAATGAAACTGTAAAGGTAGTCAGTAACTATAACGGTAAAGTCATAGGATTAAATTATAATCCTGTTGTTCATAAAGGAGATGCAATCTTACATATCGCAAACAGAGCAAAACCATGAAATCAGATTTATTATTTTACGTAGTGTCAGCAAGAAAATGGTCCGATATTACAAGAGGCGGAGAATTTAAGCCTGAAGAACTTGTAGAAAACAATAAAATAACGCTCATAGAGGCAGAAAAAGTAAACGACTACCTGAATAGTAAATTCTCAGGCAGAAAGAATTTATTTTTGTTGATCATTGATATTACGAGAATGGATAAAAGACTTAAAAAAAATGATGAAGGTCTCTATATAGTTGAAGGTGCTGTTCCGGTCGTAGCTATACTTGATAAAATCCGTTTAGATAGTAATAAAGAAGGCAAGTTCGATATACAAATTGATCAGAACTAAATTCTTAAACAGCCTTTGTAACCGATTCCTGGAGAATATCGACTGAAATTGGTTTAATGAGATAATCAACGAACCCAAACTTTTTCGCTTTCTCTCTAAATTTGTTGTCAGAGTTGCCGGTGATGTAAATTACTTTTATATCAATTTCTCTCTTTAGGATTTCTATAACCTGTATGCCATTAATTTCGTCTTTCAGTTGAATATCCATAAGAACCAAATCAGGAGAGGTCTCTTTTATTTTTTTAATCGCTTCAGAACCTTCAACTGCAGTACCGCTAATGATATGACCTAAGTGTTCAACCATTTTTTTTAGCATTAGCTGTAAGAGGCGATCGTCTTCGACAATAAAGATTTTCATATGTACTGTGTATGAAATAGGGTAAAGTTATTGGTAAATAAGGTAATAAAAATAAATAGGATGAATGTAATGCTTTATCATTACTCGTATAATATATATTATGTAAAGTTAAGTAAATTGCACGCTATGTCACTGATTTGTAATAACACGTCCATACTCCCCTGGTTCAACGCATGTTAATTAGTTTAGGATGCGGTACTGGAATTAGAAAGGACTTTTTGAATAGCTCTAAAGTCCGGTAATTTGCTCGCATCTTCTAAAACTTCAGCATACTCTACATTTAGGTTTTCACTAATCACAAATGCAGCTCTCTTCGGCACTCCTTTCAATCCGTAAAAATCATCATAGATAATATCAAACTGCTCAGAAACTTCTCTGTTGAAATCACTTAATAGCGTAAAGTTCAAATTGTTAGCTTTTTTAAACTCTTTTAGCACAAAGAAGCTATCTACACTTATAGCGGCAACATTTGCATTCAGAGAGTTGTATAGCTTCATGTTATCCCTGGTTACACATAACTCTTCAGTACAAGTACTGGAAAAAGCCAAGGGAAAAAACAAAAGAACGGCTTTACCATTTTTAATTAAATCATTTAGACTCTCTTGTTCCCCATTTGAATTTTGAAGTGTAAAATTCTGTACGGTGTCCCCTTTAGTAATGGCCATATCTGTTAATACTTGAGTTTGAATTATAGAATTTAGTTAAAGTGAAACTTAGCAAACCAAGACCTATGGCAGCTAATGTTTGCCATAACCAAAACCCTATATAATTCAGTTCCTCGATCCAAAAAAGTATTCCGGATGATGTTAATAATATTACTGCAAGTGTGGTGAGAAATAATTCACGTTTTTCTTCAAAATGGCTCAATAAGATAAAAATCAATGAAAGTATTGCTGCTATTTGTATTAGTTGAAGTACCAACTCAATGATGGACTCATTACCGGTAATCAATGGGTAAAGAATTGGTATAACGATTGGAAAATAAGTAAGAATATAAGGATATCTGGCAAATTCAGGCTTCAGTTTCCTATTTGTTATCAAAAGAATGACCAATACCATAGAGAAAATTGAAAGTAAAAGCACTTCAGACACAATCCATGAACTACTATAATCCAGAAGTTTATTAATCTGAAAAAAAATAATTGAGATCAATACAAACAGGCAGGTAAATTTAACGTCTTGATGTTTGCTCTCCAGGGCAATAAATATATATGCTGCTCCAAGAGCTGATACTAAAATGATTAATATTTCACTCCAAATCATTCATATCAGTTATTTTGACGATTTTTAGCTTTTGCATTGATCTCTTTTTGAGCCATCTTTTCGTTCTGATAGATCAAAATCAGATCCGTAATCTCTTTGAGATGTTTTCTCTCTTGTCTAACCATGCCTTGTACAAAATCATATAGTGTAATTATTCGACCTGATCTGTTTTTAACTCCTCTCTCCCAATCAATAAGTGGTATGTTCTTTATCACATTGAGAAGCGCTGCACGATGCTTTGAGATTTTCCTTAAAACTTTTTGGATATCTTTTTCATCCTCTTCAACTTCGAAGGTTTCTTTGTACTCTTTAAACTCAGACAGATCAAGAAGACGGTTTTCTTTAAAAATCTGTTCTATAATTGGACGATAGTAATTTGTCTGGGCGTGATCGATTAATTTTAACGTAGTGTAGATCGATATCCCTTCAGGCGGGTCTTCAGAGTGTGGCACTCTGTCTATGACATACTGCAGAGCCTCAGCTTCGTCTGCGAGATAACTCACATCCTCCATCAATTGTTCATACTGTTCCTGAGTAACTTCCTGATCAGTCATCATAATAAGCTACCGAACTAAACAGACCAGTTTTTAGACGCTTCTGTAGCATCATTTTTCTTTTGTTGTTCGAGCATATCAACCAGGGAGAGACCTGTATTCCAATCGGTATCTCTATCTCTCACAGAGTGAATATTATTCTCTTCCTGGAAATCCCAGAATTGACCAAACTGTCTGTTTTTATATTCTCTTAAAAATTCCAAACGGTCGGATAGATCTTCCTTAGCAACTAACAGTCTTTCCTTGTCGTAGATTGCATCTTCTCGCGACTCAAAAACAATATCGTAGTCTTTACTCATCACAATTGCTTCTTCAGGACAAACTTCTTCGCAATAACCGCAGTAAATACATCGAAGCATGTTGATCTCAAAAAAGTTGGGATACCGCTCTTTTGGATCATCAGAATCTTCGTTAGCCTGCATGCTGATTGCCAATGGCGGGCAGGCCCGAGCACAAAGCCCGCAAGCAACACAGCGCTCTTCGCCGTTGTCTTCAACCAATACCGGACGTCCACGAAAAGAAGCCGGTGGATCCCATTTCTCTTCCGGATAATTCATCGTAAATGTGGGTGCAAACATTTGTTTAAAGGAATACTTCATCCCTTTTAAGATTTCAGGAATGTAGAGTTTTTCCAGAAATGACAGTTTACGTTCCCGCTGAAAATCTTCGCTTATGGGGTTAGCAGACGGTTTATCTAGATTTTTTTGCATTCTGATGCGCGTTTAAAAAGATTTCTGATACTGATTTTGAATTAAAAATAAGCCTTTATACTATCGAGTTCAAAGATAATTACATAACTATATAAGTTATTTTTGTCGAAATACCATAGTAATCGGCACTCCTTCAAAGCCATACTCTTCGCGTAATTTACTCTCAATAAAACGCCTATAATTTGGCGGTAATTCCTGGGGGTTGTTCATAAAAAATTTAAACACAGGCGGATTGCTTTTAACTTGAACCGCATACTGTATTTTAAGTTTACGACCTCGCTTTACAGGAAGCGCCCTCTCCTTCAACATATCTCCAATAAAGTCGTTCAGTTCCGGAGTAGATATCTCTTTCCTCCGTTCTTGAATAACTTTCTCGGCTGTTGATATTACTTTTTCAATTCGCTGCCCTGTTAAAGCAGAAATAGAAATAATTGGTACATACTTCATCGTCGGAACTTTACCGTAGATGTAGGTATGAAACTCTTTTAAAAGATTTGTGTCTTTTTCCGGTACTGCATCCCATTTATTGAGTGCGATTACTATTCCTTTATTAAAATTTTCAGCCTCTCGCAGGATGCGTTTATCCTGATCATCAAATCCCTGATTTGCATCGAGCATTAAAATAACTACATCCGCTTCTTTGATTGCCCTGTTGGTTCGAACGGTACTGTAGAATTCTACATTTTCTTTCACTTTAGCTCTTTTTCGAAGTCCGGCTGTATCTACGATTATGTAATTTTTTCCTTGATACTCCAGCTGACTATTGATAGAGTCGCGTGTTGTTCCGGGAATATCTGTTACAAGGCAGCGGTCACTTTTCAATAATGCGTTCATCAGACTGCTTTTACCGACATTAGGGCGACCTACAAAAGCTATTTTGGGAAATTTAGGCTCTTCTATCTCAGCTTTTTCTGGAGGTAACTTCTCAACTACCTTATCCAGAAGATCACCGGTTCCGGTACCACTGATAGCTGAAACCGGGTAAATTTCATCAAATCCAAGGCTATAAAATTCAACGGCTTCCATCGTTTTTTTCTCATTATCCGCTTTGTTCACGACAAGAAATACCGGTTTTTCCTGTTTACGGAGCATATTTGCTACAGATTGATCAAGGGAACTAATTCCGCTTTCAGTATCAACAACAAACAGAATTACATCCGATTCCTCCATTGCCATGTGAACCTGTTCTCTTATACCTGCTGTGATTACATCTTCTTCATTCGGAAGATATCCGCCAGTGTCTACAACGGTAAAATTTCTGCCATTCCAGTAGCTTTCTCCATAATGCCTGTCTCTTGTTACTCCATAGTCATCATGGACAATAGCTTTTCTTCTCCCTATTAGTCGGTTAAATAGTGTAGATTTTCCTACATTGGGTCTGCCAACGATTGATACTGTTGGATTCATATTCTTTATTAATTGTTTATCTTAGAAGAGCGAAAGTTAATGATTTTTATTGTAAGCTAATGCTTGAAACTTTATACAACTATTTTGGTTTTGTCGGATCATTGGGGATTTCATTCCTGGCGTTTTTATTCTTTGTATTCTGGATGGCCGGAGTAGCCGGAATTTGCTCTCTTGATAGACCAAAACACAGACAATTTATATTCTTTTCACTGGCTATTTTTATACCGATTTATCCTGTTTTATGGCTTATAGCGGACATGATTAAACAGAGAAAGCAGTTGAAGAAACTCTAACTTTCTAATTCTCTGCCCTCCCCTTCAATTTGATTTTGAGGAGATTCATTTTCCTCAACAAGCAACCAAGGCTCTACAAGTTCATCTGAAAGGCTATCAATAAAGCGAGAGGGATTGGAAAAATAGTCACCGTACCGACTTTGAAATAGTGCCGGATATGTAATAAAAAGGTTCTCTTTTGCGCGCGTCACGGCCACATAAAGAAGCCTTACTTCTTCATCAAGCTGATCCTCGTCATCCAAAGCGTAACCTGAAGGCAGAATACCATCCAAACACTGAATGAGAAAAACTGTTCGCCATTCAAGTCCCTTTGCCGAATGAATCGTGCTCAAAATTAACGGGCTTTCATCTTTTTGAGCAGTTTCTGTTTCAATTGCTGTAGCTTCGATGGGATCCAGGGCAATCTCCTCAATCATAACATCCAGGGAACGGTATGTTCCCGATATATCAACGAAGGTTTCAAGGTCTTTCATCCGTTTCGGATGATCGTCAAACCGTTTTTTACAAAATACCGAATAGTAATCCACTACGGCCTGCAGTTGCTCCGGAACCGAACCGGAAAGTTGTTTTAATTTAGAAAACAGATCACCCAATGCTTTTAGCTGCGTTAAATATCGTTCACTGATGTTTGGAGCATTTTGAGGACGGAATGGATCCCCGTTTTGATGAGACCACAAAAATAGATCTTCAGCCGTTTTAGGACCAATGCCATCAATAAGCATTAAAATCCGATTCCAGGAAATTGAGTCTTTTGGATTGAGCAAGACCCGCAAATGAGCAAGCACATCTTTAACATGAGCTGCTTCCGTAAATTTTTGCCCTCCATATTTGATGTACGGAATATCCTTTTTATTCAGCATGACTTCCAGATCAAAAGAATCCCTGCCATTTCTGAACAGCACCGCTATATCATTGAGTTCTGATCCCTGTTCCCGAAGGTTTAAGATCATCTGCGTTAAAAACCGGCTTTGATCATTCATATTTGCTGCTTTGACCAACCCCGGCAGATCTCCTTTTTCGTTGTTCGTGTAAAGCTTTTTGTCAAATTTTTCCCGGGCTTCTTCTAACACACGGTTTGCCACATCAAGTATTCGCTGGGTTGAACGATAGTTCTCTTCCAGTTTGATAATTCTGGTGTTTTCAAAAAGATCCGGAAACCGCATCATGTTTTTATGATCGGCGCCCCGAAATGAATAGATACTCTGCGCATCATCACCTACAGCCATTACATTTTTATGATAGCTGCTAAACAACCGGGTTAATTCAGCCTGCAAAGCATTGGTATCCTGATACTCATCCACCATTACGTAGCGGTTTTTAGAAGCAACCTGAGTCCTGATTTCTTCATTATTAAGAAGCAGATCCCGAGTTTTTACTAGCAGGTCATCAAAGTCCATGACAAAATTTATCTCTTTGTAGTCTTGATACTTAGAGTATAACTCTTCAATTTTTTCTAAATATGAAATAAATTGAGGATACTCATCTTCAATCGTTTCTCTAATAGATCGCTGCTTATTTACAGAACTACTAATGATTGAATAAAGAGTTGATTTCTTTGGGAATCGTTTTCTCTCCTTTGGAATATCCATCCTGCTGCGCACCAGGTTGATTACATCCATTGCATCAGCAGCATCAATTATTGTAAAGTTTTCGGGGTATCCTATACTTTCAGCATTCTGATGTAGCAATTTGCTGCAGTAGTGATGAAACGTCCCTCCCTCTACCCTTTGACACCTCTCATCCAGTATCTGACTGGCCCTACGCAACATTTCGTGGGCTGATCTTCTGGTAAACGTTAACAAAAGGATTTCAGATGGATCTGATCCGCTTTCTACCAGTCTCGACACACGATATACAAGCGTTCTTGTTTTTCCCGTACCTGCTCCGGCTACAAGAAGAACCGGTCCATCATTATGCATGACGGCATCCAGCTGAGCCTTATTTAATAGGTTCTCATACTCAATAGTATAGTCAGCCGGAGAAATATCGTCTTTGGAGAGGACAAACTTTTTCATGGCCGTAAACTATTAAATTTGGCCGTATGTAAAAAACATGTTTAGATAAATCAGCCTAATCGCGCGCCATTTTGAATCTTTTTGTCAGGTATGGCTAGGACCACACTCCCATCTTCTCTGTAAAATCCCGTAATCAAACATTCCGACATGATTGGACCAATCTGTTTGGGCGGAAAGTTTAACACAGCAATAACCTGTTTTCCAACCAGATCATTCTTTGAATAGAGATCTGTGATCTGAGCACTCGACTTCTTGATGCCGATCTCCGGGCCAAAATCGACCTGAAGCAGGTAGGAAGGTTTATGAGCTTCGGGAAATTCTTCAGCTTCCAGTACTGTCCCAACCCGAAATTCTACGTTTTCAAACTGTTCCCAGGTTATTGTCTTCAAAACAGATTAGTTGGGTTTTACAACGAGGTTAATAATTCTGCCCGGTACAAAGATCTCTTTTACGACCGTTGATCCATCAAGATATTTTTGAACTTTTTCCTGCTGCTTAGCAAGCCCGATAACAAACTCTTTGTCATTGGCTTTTTCAGCGGGTACCCGGATCTGCTCTCTAACTTTACCGTTGATCTGAACCGGATACTCAATGGTATCGCTCTTAAGGTATTCTTCTTTGAGTTCGGGCCAGTCTTCGAAAGCAAGACTCTCTTCATGACCCAATTTTCTCCAAAGTTCTTCTGCCAAATGCGGAGCAAATGGTGCCAGAAGCAAAATGTAGTCTTCAGCAATCTCCTTTGGAACAGAATTCCATTGATTGGCTTCATTTACAAAAATCATCAATGCAGATATTGCCGTATTAAACCGCATATTTTCAATATCTTCAGTGACTTTCTTTATAGCTTCATGCAGAACTTTAAGCTGATCCCTGTCAGGTTCACTCTCAGTAATGTTCAACACTTCTTCCTCACCATCACCCAGGAATAGTCTCCATGAACGGTTCAAAAAGCGATTTACACCTTCTACACCTTTGGTACTCCATGGTTTCACCTGCTCAAGCGGCCCCATAAACATCTCATAAAGGCGCAGTGAATCAGCTCCATACTGATCAACCACATCATCCGGATTGATGACATTTCCACGTGATTTAGACATTTTATGTGCTCGAGCCTCAACTGTAATTTCAGTTCCCTTCATCACAAACCGGTCACCTTTCTTTTCAACATCAGATTCTGATAGAGGTAATCTCTGAACTTCATCCATATCGTCAGCTTCGTCTGCAGAGATCATTTTTCCCTCTTTTTCAAAAGCTGTGTACTCCATTTCGCCAAGTATCATCCCTTGGTGAACCAATTTTTGAAAAGGCTCTTCTGTACTTACCACACCGCAGTCGAACAAAACTTTGTGCCAAAAACGTGCATAGAGCAGGTGCAATACAGAGTGTTCAGCTCCACCAACATAGAGATCCACGGGCATCCAATATTTCTCTTCGTCAGCTTCTACCGGACCGCCGGCAAATTCAGGACTGATATATCTTAGATAGTACCAGCATGAACCTGCCCATTGTGGCATAGTATTCGTCTCACGAATTGCTTCTTTCCCGGTTTCGGGATCAGTCGTTTTAATCCAATCTTCAGCTCTGGCCAATGGCGGTTCACCTGATTTAGTAGGCTGAAAATCATCGACTTCAGGTAATGTTACAGGAAGCTCAGATTCTGGGAGCGATTTGGGTTCTCCATCGACATGAATAATGGGAAAAGGTTCACCCCAGTAGCGTTGGCGGGAGAACAACCAGTCACGCAGTTTAAAGTTCACACTTTTATTACCAACTCCATTCTCCTCAAGCCATTCCGTAATTTTCTCTTTTGCTTCAGCTATGTGGAGGCCGTTCAAGAAATCGCTGTTAATGGCCGGGCCATCTTCCGTGTAGGCTTTTCCTTCGAAATCCTCTGGTGGCTGGACGGTGCGGACTATAGGCAGATCAAATTTTTCGGCAAACTCCCAATCCCTTTCATCCTGACCAGGCACAGCCATAATAGCACCGGTACCATAATGCGCCAGCACATAATCCGCTACCCAAATCTGGATCTCTTTTCCATTGACAGGGTTGATAGCGTAGGCTCCGGTAAAAACACCGGTTTTATTCTTCACTTCCTGCCTTTCCAGGTCGGATTTATGACCCGCTTTCTCAACATAAACTTCAACCTCAGGCCGTTGCTCTTTTGTTGTAATCTCTTTTACAAGATGGTGTTCAGGAGCAAGTACCATGTAAGTTGCACCAAAAAGTGTATCAGGGCGAGTTGTAAATACTCTCAGCTTATCATCGTAATCCTTAATTTGAAAGTCTAATTCTGCACCAATGGATTTCCCTATCCAATTCCGCTGCATCTCTTTGGTTGAATCCGGCCACTCAAGATCATCCAGGTCTTCCAACAGTCTTTCTGCATATTCAGTTATCTTCAAAACCCACTGCCGCATGGGCTTTCTGACCACGGGATATCCTCCAACCTCACTCTTGCCATCAATCACCTCTTCATTTGCAAGAACGGTTCCGAGCTCGGGGCACCAGTTTACAGGCACTTCATCTTCGTAGGCTAACCCTTTATTGTAGAGTTGTAAAAAAATCCACTGAGTCCATTTGTAGTAATCGGGATCTGTCGTATTCACTTCCCGGTCCCAATCGTATGAAAAGCCGAGCATTTGAAGCTGTTCCCTGAACCGGTTGATATTCTTTTCGGTTGTATCTCGCGGATGTGTGCCTGTTTTTACTGCATACTGCTCAGCCGGAAGTCCAAATGCATCCCAGCCAATCGGGTGTAACACATTGAACCCCTTCATTCTCTTGTATCGAGCTAAAATATCTGTAGCTGTATATCCTTCAGGGTGACCAACGTGCAAACCTGATCCGCTTGGGTATGGAAACATATCCAGGATATAATACTTTGGCTTGTCGTGATCTTCTGGTGTTTTAAACGTTTTATTTTCCAGCCAATATTTTTGCCAGCGGGTCTCAACTTTTGAAGGATCGTAAGAACTCATTAATTCTTTAAGATTACGTTAATTTGATCTATGAAATGGATTTATATATAGCTATCAAAGATAAAGAAATAATAAGTCAGGGTCATCTCAATCTCAGCGTCAATTTAGACGTGCTGTTATTTAAAACGCTTCAGAATGTCATGATAGGAATCAATTCTGCGATCTCTGAAGAAAGGCCAGGTTTGCCTCTGTTTTTCTATGGAGTATAGGTCAATGTTGACGTTCAGAATTTCTTCATTCTCACCAGCTTGGGCAAGAATCTGTCCGAAAGGACCTGCTATAAATGAGTTGCCCCAGAACTTAGTACCCTCCTCCACTCCAACCCTGTTTATACCCGCAACAAAGCATCCATTAGTAATGGCATGACTTCGCTGAATAGTTAACCAGGCATCCATAAATTCTTTTTTATCCACATCACTCTCCTCAGGCAGTGTTCCGATTGCTGTTGGATAGACTAAAATTTCGGCTCCTTCTAAAGCGGTAAGTCGGGCTGCTTCTGGAAACCACTGATCCCAACAGATGAGGGTGCCGATTTTACCGGCTGATGTTTCAAAAACCTTATACCCTCTGTCCCCTGGCGTAAAGTAGTACTTTTCATAAAAGCCGGGATCATCTGGAATGTGCATTTTCCGATATGTTCCTAAAATGCTCCCATCCTTTTCAAAAACTACCATAGTATTGAAATACACACCGGGCGCTTTCTTTTCAAAGAGTGGCAGTAATAGAACAATTTTAAGTTCAGCAGCCAGTCTGCTAAAACGTTCGGACATAGGTCCAGGAATCGGCTCTGCCCAATTGAAATATTTCTGATTTATTTCACGGCAAAAATATGTAGTGTGAAACAACTCCTGCAGAGCAACAACATCAGCTCCATTCTGAGCTGATTTTCTAATTAGTAATTCGGCCTTGTCAATATTCTCGTCTATGTTTGTACTGCAGCTGTATTGTATGGCAGAAAATTTCACGGTGTTCAGAAATGATTTAAAAGTTACCTGTAGATATGTTTAAAAAATGAATGTAAGGAAATTGATTGTAATACCCATTTAAGTTCAATCAGACATTTGAAATAAATAGCTTTTGAAAGCGCTTTTCTTTTCAAAAAAAGAAGGGAAAGCTATACCTTATATCAACCATAACATGATATCAACTATAACATGTAATCTGCTAATTCATCGCCATCGGGGATTTTTTGGGTGGTACAGTAAAGATGTAAGCCGATACAAATTGCTAACAGTTTTCTCTAAGAACTAAATCTCTAAAGAAAAGCATACTAATGAAAATCGACTACAAAAATCAGCCAAAAAGCAATATTGGGCTAGATTATCTTGGACTAAAGAATACAGAAAAAGCGCTGTGGAATCTGAACCCTTCTCAGCTTTATGAGCAAGCTTTAAATAACGGAGAGGCGAAACTAACTGATAAAATGGTTCTTTTGGTTCAAACCGGAAAATATACAGGCCGCTCACCCAAAGATAAATTTCTCATTGAACAACCATCCATTAATGATGATATCGACTGGGGCCCCATCAACCAGCCCATATCCGAAGAAGTATTTGAAAATCTGCATAAAAAAGTGGTTGATTACCTTGATGGCAAAAAAGTTTATGTGAAAGATCTTTATGCAGGCGCTGATCCTAAATATAGACTAAATGTCCGCATCGTCAGTGAGGCTGCCTATCATGGTTTGTTTTCTCACAATATGTTTATCAATCCATCAGAAGAAGAACTCAAAACTCATGATCCTGAGTTTACTGTTCTTGCTGCTCCTAATTTTGAGGCAAACCCTGAAGTTGATGGCACACGTTCTAGTACATTTATTCTCTGCAATTTTGAGAAAAAAATCATACTTATTGGTGGTACACTTTATTCAGGTGAGGTAAAGAAAGGTATTTTTGCTGTTATGAACTACCTTTTACCCAAAAAGAATGTTATGGCAATGCACTGTTCTGCAAATGTGGATAAAGATGGCAAAACCGCAGTCTTCTTTGGATTATCGGGTACCGGTAAAACCACGTTATCTGCTGACTCCAGTAAAACACTGATTGGTGACGATGAGCATGGCTGGAGTGATGATGGAATCTTTAACATCGAAGGTGGTTGCTACGCAAAGACCATTAATCTCTCCCCTGACAATGAACCAGAGATCTTTCAAACAACTCAAATGCCAGGCACGATATTAGAAAATGTTGTTCTGGACAAAAATAGAGTCCCCGATTTTACCGATGACAGCCTGACACAAAATACCCGCTGTGCCTATCCAATTCAATACATTCCAAATGCGAGTGATACGGGGCGTGGAGGTCATCCGGAGAATGTGGTCTTTCTTACTGCTGATGCGTTTGGCGTGCTCCCTCCTATCTCTAAATTAACTCCTGAACAGGCAATGTATCATTTCATTAGTGGTTATACAGCCAAAGTTGCAGGAACTGAACGTGGAGTAACCGAGCCACAGGCAACATTTTCTGCATGTTTTGGTGCTCCTTTTATGCCATTGCACCCCACAGTTTATGCTGAGCTTCTTGCTGAAAAAATAAGGAAACATAACTCAAGTGTATGGCTGGTAAATACCGGCTGGACCGGTGGAATGTACGGAGTAGGAAACAGAATGAAACTTTCTCATACTCGTAAGATGCTAAACGAAGCACTGGAAGGAAATCTGGATAATGTGGAATTCGTTACAGAACCAATTTTTGGGCTTCAAATTCCAACCTCAGTTGAAGGTGTACCTGATAAAGTACTCCGACCAAAACAGACATGGTCTGACAAGGACGCTTACGATAACAAAGCTGCTGAGTTAGCCAGGATGTTTAAAGAAAATTTCAGAAAATTTAGCGATCAGGCCAGTGAAGAGCTCCTTGCTGCCGGACCGAATATCTAAATTTCCATATACTTCTAAGCAAAACCCCGGTTTTACTTCCAGTAGGCCGGGGTTTTTTATTTATGCAAGATTCACCTACACCTTAGGATATCTCTACTGAATACTTTTAGACAGTGTTGAATATCCTTACATTTACATCATCGAATAAATGGAATATGAGATTTAATTGAATGAATACAGAACAACAGCCAAATTTCAACAGTACTGTTTCGATTGATAAAGTAGGTGTTGAAGAACGTGTAAGTCGCCTAAATAAACGAAGCATCAAAAATGAATCAAAGATGCAGGCTTTGAAACTTGCATTGAGTATGATTGACCTTACAACTCTGGAAGGCAAAGATTCTGAAGGGAAAGTGATCCAACTTTGCAGCAAGGCTCGAACACCTTATGCACCCATGCCCGACTTGCCCTCTGTAGCCGCCGTATGTGTCTACCCAAGTATGGTTAAAACTGCAAAAAATGCTTTGAAAGGAACATCCATTAATGTTGCCAGTGTGGCTACTGCATTTCCAAGCGGAATGGCTTCGCATCAGGTGAAGCTGGAGGACACAAAATTTGCAGTTGATGCCGGTGCAGATGAAATCGACATGGTCATTTCCAGGGGAGAATTTTTAAAGGGTAATTACAATTTTGTATACGATGAAATTGCCTCCATCAAAGAAGCCTGCGGAGATGCACACCTTAAAGTAATTCTTGAAACAGGTGAGCTTGAGACATATGAAAATGTTCGAAAAGCAAGCGACATCGCCATGTACGCCGGTGCTGATTTCATTAAAACATCAACCGGTAAGATATCACCCGCTGCAACTCAGCCTGTTACACTTGTTATGCTGGAAGCAATCAGAGACTATTATCAGGCTACCGGAAAAATGATTGGCATGAAGCCAGCCGGTGGAATTCGAAAGGCAAAGCAGGCTTTACAGTACCTGGTTCTGGTTAAAGAAACACTTGGTGCTTCCTGGCTGAGTCCCGAGTGGTTTAGGTTTGGCGCCAGTTCCTTAACGAATGATCTATTGATGCAAATCGTGAAACAGGAAACAGGTGTTTACCAAAGTTCAAATTACTTTTCGAATGATTAAGGGCTGCTGTTCAGTACTTTACAAAGAATATCTATTTTTTATATAAGAACAATTTTACATTATGACTCAATCAACAAAAGAGAAGTCTCAAAACGGTGAAGTCAAACCTACCTCTCCAAATTCAGATTTGAAACTGGATTTTAATTCTTTTTGGTCCTATAGCGATGCACCTGAAAGCAGCGGTCATATCAAGCTTAAAGAAAAGTATGATCTCTTTATAAATGGTGAGTTTGTTGCCGGAAAAAAAGGTAGGATGATGAATACCATCAACCCTTCTACCGAAAAGCCACTGGCAGAATTTACGGAAGCAACTTCTGAAGATGTTGATGCTGCGGTAAAGTCGGCGCGTAAGGCTTATGAAAAAACCTGGAGTAAACTATCCGGCAAAGAGAGAGGGAAATATATCTACCGATTGGCCAGGATGATTCAGGAACACGCAAAAGATCTGGCGATAATCGAGTCTATGGATGGCGGGAAACCCATTCGTGAATCACGTGATGTAGATGTTCCATTAGCCGCGGCTTACTTTTTCTATTATGCAGGCTGGGCAGATAAACTGGATTATGCATTTCCCGGCCGCAAAGCTGATCCTGTTGGCGTATGCGGGCAAATCATCCCATGGAATTTTCCACTATTGATGCTATCATGGAAAATCGCCCCTGCTCTTGCTGCCGGAAATACCGTAGTACTTAAACCTGCTGAAACTACTCCTCTCACCGCACTTAAATTTGCTGAAATTTGTCAGGATGCCGGTTTACCGGACGGTGTCGTTAATATTGTAACCGGAGCCGGCCCCACAGGAGCCGCAATTGTAGATCATCCGGATGTTGATAAAATTGCTTTTACCGGCTCTACCGAAGTTGGTAAGATAATCCAAAAGTCCCTGGCCGGTACGGAGAAGAAGTTTACTCTTGAGTTAGGTGGCAAAGGACCCAATATTGTATTTGAAGATGCACCAATAGATCAGGCCGTCGAAGGAATTATAAACTCTATATTCTTCAATCAAGGACATGTTTGCTGTGCGGGTTCACGGCTTTTAGTTCAGGAAGGTATTTCAGACAAACTTCTTAAAAAATTAAAGGAGCGGATGGAGACCTTAATTGTTGGAGATCCGCTGGATAAAAACACCGACATTGGTGCTATTAACTCTAAAATGCAGTACGATAAAATTAACGAATATCTTGAAATTGGAGTAAATGAAGGCGCAACAATCCATCAGAGTAGCGTTGATATTCCTGAAAACGGATATTTCTGCAAACCAACCCTTTTTACAGATGTTGGCCAGAGTAACCGAATTGTGCAGGAGGAGATATTTGGCCCGGTATTAACCATTCAAACCTTCAGAACACCGGAAGAAGCTATCGATAAGGCAAATAACACACCATTTGGGCTTGCCGGTGGAATTTGGACAGATAAAGGATCCAAGATTTTTAAAGTAAGCCAAAAAATTCGTTCAGGTGTAGTTTGGGCTAACACCTTCAATAAATTTGACCCCACATCTCCTTTTGGCGGATACAAAGAGAGCGGGATGGGCCGCGAAGGTGGTTTGCACGGCCTCTACCCTTACGTTAATTTGAAATAACCTGATCTAAATATTTATTTAAAAAAGTGTTGCTATGTCAGATAGAATTGAAGTATTGAAGACCTACAAAACCTATGTGGGCGGAAAATTTCCAAGAAGTGAGTCGGGGAAAACGTATCCCATTAAAGATGCATCAGGTAGTGTAATTGCCAATGCCTGCCGTTGCACACGAAAAGATGTTAGAGATGCTATGCTGCCGGCTCGATCTGCATTTGGAGACTGGAGCGGCCGTTCAGGTTACAATCGCGGACAAATTCTCTATCGGATTGCAGAAATGCTGGAAGGAAGAAAAGAGCAATTCATCAAAGAGCTGGAACTTGGTGGCATGAAGGCTAAAGCTGCCGCAGAAGAAGTGAATTTGTCGATTGACAGATTGGTTTATTTTGCGGGCTGGACGGATAAATATCCTCAGGTTTTCGGGACAATCAACCCTGTGGCAAGCCAGCACTTTAACTTTACAGCACCTGAACCAACGGGCGTCGTCGCGATTATCAGTACTGATGAGTCACCTCTCCTTTCTATTGTATCACAGGTGGCTCCGGTCATTGCAGGAGGAAATAGTTGTGTGGTTTTGGCCTCTGAGACAAATCCCCTTGTAGTCGTCAGCTTTGGTGAGGTATTGAATTCATCTGATGTTCCCGGCGGAGTAGTGAACATACTGACAGGGTTCAGAGATGAAATGCTGGATCATTTAACAAAACATATGGATGTAAACGCCGTTTTCAATTCAATTGATAATCAGGAAACAAGGAAACTTATTGACCTGAATGCATCTATAAGTGTAAAACGTGTACATCACTACCCTGTTGATAGTTGGTTTGATGAAAAACACGAAAATCCATACCTCATACTCGAATTTCAGGAAAGTAAAACCACATGGCATCCAGCAGGCGTATAGTCAATATGAAAAAACTGATCCTAAGTTTATTACTTTTTCCACTTCTTTTGAGCTGCTCTACCACAGAGTCTGCAACAGAAAACGATGATCGTACCACCACAGAACGCTCACCTTATCTTGAAATTTCTGATGAAGCCCTGGAAGAGTTTGCCCTTGAGGAATTGGATGAGTTTGAGCGTACACTTTATCTGAACAGAACCCGGTTAACAGATCGTTTTGCTACTATTCAGCATGATATGCCGGAGCTTTTCACGAGAGAAATTGCCGTTGAAGAAAGAGAGACTGATCAATTTGCAGGCTACAGGGTTCAAATTCTATCAACACGCGATGTTATACATGCTGATACGACTCGTGATAATTTTGTGGCTTGGTCTGATACAACGATGGAGGCCTATAAACCAAACGCATACGTTCATTTTCGCCAACCGTATTACCGTGTACGAACCGGTGATTTTCAAAATCGAGATAAAGCTATAGAGTTTTCAAGACTCATTAAACAGCAGTATCCGGAAGCATGGGTTGTTCACGATCGAATAGAACCTCAAAATGTACCCGCAGACACAACTACATTTCGTTTTAGAGAAATCCTTAAAAAAATTGATATTGATTCTGAACCAGAGCAAAACTCACCGGATAATGATATTCGGTAAATTTTCTGAAGAAATAACGATTTGTGCTATTCAAACCTAAACATTGAATCTGAATAGCATCACATCACCGTCTTTTACAGTATACTCTTTACCTTCCTGTCTCATTTTACCGGCTTCCTTTGCAGCTTTTTCTGACTTCAACTCAGCATAGTCATCAAAAGAGATGGTTTCAGCCCGTATAAATCCTTTCTCAAAGTCAGTGTGAATAACCCCGGCAGCTTGTGGTGCTTTAGTACCTTCAGTGATGGTCCATGCACGCACCTCTTTTGGTCCCGCCGTGAAATAAGTAATGAGACCCAAGTTTTTGTAAGCAGCCTGGATCAAGCGGTCTAACCCTGCAGATTCAACACCGAGTTCTTCCAAAAACATCTCTTTCTCTTCCTCATCCAGTTCTGCAATTTCCGCCTCAATTTTTGCACAAAATGTGACGATCTCGTCGTCAAACTGATTGGCAATTTCCCGAACAGTTTCTACATATTGATTTCCACTGTTTAACTCATTCTCTGCTACGTTACATGCGTATAAGACAGGTTTATCGGATAAAAGTGATAGATCGCGATAGGCTTTTTTCTCTTCCTGATCAGCTTCAAATGTTCGGGCACTGTTCCCATCACCTAAATGATCTGCCAGTTTTTGGATAACCTCCAGATCAGATAATATTTTTTTATCACCGCTTTTAGATTCTTTTTTTAGTTTCTCCAGACGTTTCTCTACCGATTCCAGGTCTTTTAAAATCAACTCATCCTCAATGATGTGAATATCGCGTTCCGGATCAACAGAACCCTCAACATGAATGATATCATCATCATCAAAACAGCGAACAACATGCACAAGCAAATCCACTTCCCGAATGTGTGACAGGAATGCATTCCCTTTCCCTTTTCCTTCAGATGCCCCTTTAACCAATCCGGCGATATCTACAAACTCAATAGTTGCAGGCACGGTTTCTTTTGGATCTATCAGGTTTTTAAGTGTGTTTAATCGTTCGTCTGGAACCGTAACTAACCCTACATTTGGGTCGATTGTACAAAATGGAAAGTTGGCAGACTCTGCGCCTGCATTACTCAAGGCGTTAAAAAGTGTGGATTTACCGACGTTTGGTAATCCAACAATACCACATTTTAAGTTCATAAATATCAGGCTTAAATATCGAGTGAAGTTTGTTGTATAAATTTTTGATCAGGCAGAATTACGGCAGTTAGTTTTCCATAACCGAGTTTTTCATAAACACAACCGGTATCTATGCCAATCATTTTTTTCTTTTGGATAGGATGTGGTCTTGGGGTGTGGCCAAAAACAACGGTTTTCTCCCACGGCGTCTCAAACGAATCAATATGCTCTCTTCCCCATAGGAAAAAATCGTTAAATTCATCAGATTCTATACTTTTCTTGATGGGCTGATAAGGAGGAACACCGGCATGAACAAAGAAATATTCTTCTGTCTCATAAAAAAGTTCTGTATTTCTGTAGAACTCAATATGATCTTCCGGCAGCTGCTCAACCCCTTCCACATCATAAGACCGAAGTGTAGTGTCACCGCCATTGAGAAGCCAGTTGTAATCTCTTTTTGATTCAAGAGAATCAAGAAGCATTTGTTCGTGGTTTCCTCGCAGAAATATACACTTTCTTTCTTCTTGAGCTTTTAGAAGAAAGTCGACAACCCCTTTCGAGTCAGGTCCACGGTCAATATAATCACCAATAAAAATAAAAGTAGAATCGGAGTACGTTTCGAGCTTATTCCATAACGCTATTAACGATTGAGAACACCCATGTATATCTCCTATTGCAATAAGTTGGTTAGCCATTAATTATGAGGATTCAATAAGGCCTCTGCCTTTTTTAGTGATTTTTCCATCTTCTGAGAGCTGATTCAAAACAGCATCTAAAATGCCGTTCACAAAATTACCACTTTTCCTGGTGGAGTACTCTTTTGCTAACTCAATAGATTCATTTATGGTTACTTTAGTCGGTACTTCCGTAAAGTGGAGAAATTCAGAAATTGCCATTCTCAGAATTAATTTGTCAAGAGTAGCAAGGCGCTCTACCTTCCAATTTTTTATATGGCTTTGAATGATTTCATCGTATTCATGAGCGTTATCTACAGTAACGAGCAGTAGTTTTTCTGCAAACTTTACTGCATTTGTGTCGTCTGCTAAATTAGCTTTAATAATATTTTTAGTAACATCCTGTGTACGGCTTTTTCCAATTTCAACAGCATAAATAGCTTTTAATGCTGATTCCCGGGCTGCTCTTCTGTTTGACATACATTTGTATAAATTTTCAAAGACTTTAAAAATACAAAGCTTTCCGTTCAGCCGAAAGAAAAGTCAACGATTTCTTTTGCTATTCAAACGTTCTGTATCGTATATTTGAATTCTCGGGTTCATAGCTCAGTTGGTTAGAGCGCTACATTGACATTGTAGAGGTCGGCAGTTCGAATCTGCCTGAACCCACATTTAACCATTCCCTTCTTCTAAATCTCTCATTTTGAAACTATCTACACGTCGCAATAATGAGGTAACACTGACTTATGACTTTACCCTAATAAAATAATTGGGAATTGGCCATTCGTTTTGTGCAAATCTTACGGATAACCCATAATCTGTGTTTATATAGATAAGCGAAATTTACTTCCGGGAAGTGTCAGAAATTTTATTTTTGACTATAGGTTACATGAATATCAGTTCTCGGAGCGTTCCTGAACAAACAGCTTATTCAAAAGCTTCAGGTTGATGGAGTCGCGATATGTAACCTCTCTCTCTCCTTTTATGGCTGTAATCACAAAATGCGCCGTATCAGAGCAGTGAATAACATTCTCCCAGGTTTGATCACAGGCAAATATTTCTGTCGAAACAGAGTCCGCATGGTGTGTTATTTCAAAAGTAACTCTGTGAACATCGGGTGTAGATTGACGATGTTCCCAATCAACAGTTTCTATTAAATCATCTTTTAAAAAAAGGTCTGATGAATCAGCATAAATTTGATTTAGAGAAAGAGAATCTTGTAACGAGTTGTAGGTTAAATAATTTGGAGAGTCGGGTGTATATTGATTCATAACCCCCTGCTGAGAACGATCTGAATTAAATAGGGAATCTGAGAAGTGCGTATTACACCCTAAATTAATAATTGATGCTACAATGAGAAGTATACCCATTGTACTGGAAAATGTCTTTACCCATTTCATTTTTAGTCCTCTGATTAGAATACCCTTAAAATAAACTAGGACGTTACCAACTCCTATTTGCCGACTTGCAGGATCTCTAATTCTGCAAACCTATATCGCTAAATCATGATTTAATGTAATAATATTCTTGGACTCTTACTTAAAAACACGTGTTATTAACGGTTTTATTAGAGAATTTTCACGTAGGTATTTTATCGTACTTCTTCAGTGTTTAATAATTAGTAGTGTCAATTATTAATAGAACTAATAGACAGACAAACAATACCATTTTTCTTGCCAAAATGCCTTGTATTCCATTAGAGTACGCTTTAATTTAATTAAATATATCCATCAAAAATAATTTCTATTATGAGTAAAGTAGCAATATTAATTCTATTCATCACAGCTCTGTGGATTACAGGGTGCAGCAGTAATGATACTACTATGAGTGAAAATCCATTTTATACAGAAAGCACACTTCCTTTTGAAGCTCCAGACTTTGATGTCATTGAGAACCGGCACTTCATGCCAGCGTTTGAACGCGGAATGGAAGAAGAATTAAGTGAGATTGACAGCATTTCCACTCAGGATTCCGAACCTACATTCGAAAATACGATTGTGGCGATGGAGCTGACCGGT
>NZ_JAWLDW010000143.1:0-6225 GCF_041686455.1 Rhodohalobacter sp. | reverse complement strand
GAGAAAGAGTTAAAAGAGCTGCGCCGACGCAAAGAGGTCAACCTTGAGCTTGTACACCATCTCTCCATGGCGTACGAAAAACTTGAGATGAAATCTCAGGCACTTTCTGATCACATTTGGGAGACGTATGGAATATTGATGGATCAGGTGGAAGAGTCGCTCCCCGAAGAAATGGCCCCGGAAGAAGCCAAAGAGCGTATTGCCTGGCTCAAGCAGAAGCTAAATCGAATAGGCGACGTTAACCCGCTGGCCATTGAGGAGTTCAAAGAGGAGAAAGAACGGCTCGATTTCTACGAAGAACAGATTGAGGACCTACAGAAAGCCGAGGTCGAAATGCGTGAAACCATTGATGAGATCAACCAAACGGCTACCCAGCGATTTGACGAGACGTTTGAAAAGATTCGCGCAAACTTTAAAAATGTTTTCAACACGCTCTTCCACGAAGATGATTACTGTGATCTCTTGATTGAGGACGATGCTGAAGATCCGCTGGAAGCCAAAATTGATATCAAGGCAAATCCAAAGGGGAAACGCCCTTCGAGCATTAATCAGCTTTCGGGAGGCGAGAAAACTCTCACGGCCATTGCCCTGCTTTTTGCAATCTATCTCGTGAAACCCTCTCCATTCTGTGTGCTTGATGAGGTAGACGCTCCATTGGACGATGCCAATATCGAGCGATTCTCGGCAATGATTAAGAAATTCAGCCAGGATACTCAGTTTATCATCATTACCCACAATAAAAAGACCATGTCGAAAGCAGAGATGATGTATGGTGTTACCATGCCGGAAACCGGTGTAAGTCGTCTTGTAGGAGTTAAGCTGGATGAAGTAGCAACCGCTTGACGGATGAGTGAAGAAGATCAAAAGCCGAGAATTTCAGAAACCAAAGACGGCTCAACAACACTATACTCACCTGTTTTTGATCAACACTATCACAATCCAAACGGTGCTGTAGCAGAAAGTAAAATTGTCTTTTTTGAGACACCGGGGCTTCTTCAAGCACTTCAAGAACAAAACCATATCGCTATATTTGAAATGGGTTTTGGTACGGGACTAAATTTCATCTTGCTGAAAAGTTATCTGGATGCATTGGAAAATCCGCCTAAAGTGGATTTGTATTCTGTTGAAGCCTTTCCCGTTGATCCCGATACAGCTACTCAATTTGATTTTGGCGAGGAGTTGAATCAGCAGCATCCGGCGGAACTTCTACATTCGATTTTTTCGGATGCCAAGCCAGGGACCAACAGTTTTCAAATAACAGATTATCTGACGCTGAACCTGTTCATCGGTCCGTTTAATGACTCTCCAAAGCCCGACCAATCCATCGACTACTTTTTTCACGATCCTTTTTCACCTGATGTCAATGCAGAGCTGTGGAAACCGGATGTTTTTCGAAAATTGAAAGCTTATGCTGACGAGTCAGCCGTTCTCGCTACCTACTGCGCAGCTTCATCAGCCAGAGCCGCAATGGCCGTAGCCGGCTGGAAACTTTCTCGTGCACCGGGTGCACTTGGGAAACGTGAGATGACTCTCGCATCTCTTGACGAAAAGAACCTTGTCGGTTTCAAAAGAGTTAATGAACTGAGGCTTGTCGAACGGTATCACCAAGGTGACTTCGATTAACCCTCTTCTTTATAAATCTTTCAATATTTGATAATGCAAGAATTTGATAAACTGGCACAATCACTTCAGCCTCACTATTCTCACTTTAACGTTAGTGCAAGACTGCTTTTTACAGGACATTCCCATCAAGCGTGGCCCGATGTAGCATTCGACGGAGTAAGACAGTACATGCAGATTGCCGCAGATCAAGTAGACACAAAATGGTCGGCGGCATTTGAAAAAACTGAAGTTTTACGCTCTTATCTCCGAAATTATTACGACGATCCGACAGGGAAATATTGCCGTGAGCAAAATACACACGTGTTGATGATATCCTGGCTCTCCTCACTCAATTTGAAGGAAAAGCCAAAGATCATCACTACTACCGGAGAGTTTCACTCGATGTATCGTCAGTTGCGCCGTTACCAGGAAGAAGGATACGAAATCGTTTTTCTGCCGCATGAAGATGATGATCAGCTGCTCAGTTCTATTAAAAATGAGATTGATGACCGAACAGCAGCTGTAATGTTATCGAGGATCTATTTTGAAACTTCTGAAATCAATACAAGAATTTCTGAAATAGCCGCTGAAACGAAAAAGGCCGGAATCCCTCTTCTAATCGACGATTACCATGGAACCAACGTAGTACCCCTCTCTATTACCGACGAAGGCTTAGAGCACTGCTACGTCCTTATTGGGGGCTATAAGTATCTTCAGTGGGGCGAAGCAAACTGTTTCTTGCGATATCCTTCAGATTGCTCGCTTCGTCCTGCGATTACGGGCTGGTTTGCCTCTTTTGATACATTAGATGAGCCAAGAGATAACGAACCTGTATCTTTCGATGACGGAGATCAGAAATTCGCGTCCGGCACCTACGATCCAATTTCACAGTTTCGGGCTGCAGCAGTTGCAAACTTCTTTCAAAAGATGGGATTATCACCGGAAACACTTCGAAAGCAATATTCAGATCAGGTTTCCTATTTACGATATCTTTTTGATGAACAGTCGTTCTCGAAGGACATCATCAAACACGCCAACTCCCGACCTATCGAAGAGACCGGCGGGTTTTTGGCACTGAAATCACCGCATGCCAGAGAAATAAGAGCTAAACTGCTCAGTCAGGGAGTTTTTACTGATGCCAGAGGAGATATCATCCGGTTTGGCCCTGCTCCCTATACAACTGCCGATCAGTGCCGGCAAGCGATACAAAAACTCGGTGAAGTGATTAGTAGCCTTTAGATCTGACTTTGTTTAATAGTTTGTTAAAGTTAAAGATCACTCACAGTCAGGAACACTCATCTGCAGCGTGAAATAAATCGGACACCCCTCTGCATCTCCCCTTTTTAGGGGAGAACTCTTTTTTTGTAGTTGAATAGGTTTATTCATAAAACTGAGGCTCCATTATAGCGCGCCCGACATCTCGCTGATTCGCTGTATCGCAAAAATCATGTAGCCAATAACTGAGGCTGCAAAACCTGTTATTACTGCATAGAGTACATATCCGACGATAAAGGTTGAGATAATTCTCACCCATGCCAGGAAATCAGAACTCATGATATAGGATTTATAAATCCATAATGTAGGAATTGCAATTGCAAGGGCGGGAAGTGTTGCATTGGCCATAGGGTCAAGTAAGCTTACACCGGAAAACATCCAAAATGGGATAAGTAGCATTTGAAACAGCATTGCAGCTCCTACTGCATAACTGTTCATCACCAAAAGACTGAAAAATCCGGTGATGTAATCCCTGAAAAAAAAGATGCCACCTATTGAGAGCATAGGAACGAGAAGAAATGCTGATGAGATTGGTAAAAATTGAGTGGTTGAACGAACTGTACTCACCTGGATCCACTCCGCAATCTCACGCATCTGTTCGTTATCTGTATCAAATTCGCCAAGTACGGGGTCGAATGAAAAATCCACCAAAATAGTATTCGCTGCAGCTACTACCAATGCACCGATAATCAAAAACAGAAAAGGGTGAAAAAAATCTCTGTCGTCACTCTCAAGAAATTGGTCAATTACATTTCTGGGGTGATTGTAAATCTCTTTGAACGTTGTTATAAATTTTTGAAACATTGCACTATCTCACTTCCACTTTTTCAATCAGGATTACTGCAGCTACAGAGCCTTTAAATAGACATCTAATATAAGATCTTTGGGATGAATGTTTTTTATTGATGGAACTGTTTTTTAATAAAAAGCTTTTTATATTTAGAGTCTGTAAAAAATTCAATAAATCTTATTTACATATATGATTGGAGTAAAAGTTAAAGATAACGAAAGCATTGACCGCGCAATTAATCGCTTTAAGAAAATGGTTACCCGCTCAAGAGTATTAAACGAATACAAAGAGCGTCAGCAGTATACCAAGCCTTCTGAAGAGCGAAGAGAAGCTCTTAAAAAGAGTGTTCGCGAAGAGAGAAGACGCCAGAGAGACAACTACTAATTGTAGTTTTGGCTGCTTTTATAGAGCCTTCATTATTTGATCCGCGGGTTTTAAATTCATTTTTGATGTACTCGCGGTTTTGCTGACCGGGAGAACAGCATGTTTAAATCCCATCTTCTCAGCCTCGCTCAGCCTTTGTTTCAAGAACGGTATCCTTCTCACTTCCCCGCCCAGGCCTACTTCACCTATATAAAGTGATTTCTCAGGAATTGGTTTATCCTTGAGGCTTGACGCCAGTGCGGCAACAACCGCCAAATCTGCAGCGGTATCATTGATTTTTAGTCCGCCTGCAATGTTCAAATAAACATCTTGCCCCGCAAAACTCATGGCGGCTCTTTTTTCCAGAACAGCAATCAGCAGAGATAGTCTGCGCTGATCAAATCCGCTTGCCGTACGTTGCGGTGTACTGTAATTACTGGGTGTTACCAAGGCCTGAATTTCGATCAATATGGGACGAGAACCCTCCATCACACACGTCACACAGTTACCGCTTACTGAACTGTTCATTTCAGCTAAAAAGAGATCCGATGGATTATTAACCTCGTGAAGACCGGTATCCCGCATTTCGAAAACCCCAACTTCATTCGCGGGACCAAATCGATTTTTTACTCCACGCAATAGTCGATGCAACTGGCTCTGATCTCCCTCAAAGTGAAGAACTGTATCAACCATATGCTCTAAGATGCGTGGCCCGGCAATATCACCCTCCTTGGTAACGTGTCCAATCATCAGTGTGGTTATTCCCTCTTTCTTCGCAATTTGCTGAAACATAGCCGAACACTCTCTGATCTGCTGCACGCTTCCGGGAAGGCTGCTCAACTCCGAACTGAACACGGTTTGAATAGAGTCTACAACCAGCAAATCAGGTTTTATTTTGCGGGCCTGGGATATCACATTTCGAATATCCGTATTGTTATAAATAAGCAGATTATCTCCGCTCATACCAATTCTATCAGCTCGCTGCTTAATCTGTGATGCCGACTCCTCCCCTGCCACGTATAGAATTTTCATGTTTGGACACTTTTGAGCCACTTGCAGCATCAGCGTGCTTTTGCCAATTCCGGGATCTCCGCCCAAAAGTAGAAATGAACCGTCAACAATACCGCCTCCCAGCACACGATCAAACTCCGAAAGGTTCGTACTTACTCTCTCCTCCTTTGATTGCTGAACATCTTTCAAGGCTACAGCTTCAGCCTCTCCGTTATCTGAAATATCTACCTTATGCTTTTTAGTGCTTTTCTTTTTTTCAGCTACTTTTTCTTCAAATGTATGCCACTCTCCACATGCGGGGCACAATCCCAGCCATTTTGGTGAAAGATGGCCACATGCTGAACATTCGTACTGAATTTTAGTCTTGGCCATGATCAACCCTGCTGTCTGGTTCTTTGTTTATTTCCATGAGCTTAGACGAAACCGATGTATTTACGTACCAAAGCATAGCAATGATACCGATTCCAATGCTGATATAGTATGTGATAATTCTCCATACAAACACAGCTAATCCTATAAATCCCGATCGTTCAATCAGCGGACCTAAAAACACTGCAAAAAGTCCTTCAACTCCGCCTGATCCTCCCGGTGTTGGAATAATCAGGAAGGCCAGGTTCATGGCAAGACTTCTCAAAATGAGTAGAATTTCATTTGCCGGCAAAAGACTCAAAACTACAATTACAGGAAGTGCAACCCTGCAAAGCCAGCTAAGTGTGGAGAGCAAAAATGCCTTTACAACGAAGCTCATTGGTTTTTTTCTGAGTTCTTTTGAATAGTCGACCAGATTATCGGCTTCTGCGTTTACTTTATCAGCAAATTTTCTCAGTATCGGAAGTCTGAAAACCAATTCAATAATTCGTTTCATGGCTTTGGGATTTACCAATAAACCATAGGTAAGCAGGCCTCCGTAGATCAAAAGTCCGGCATAGATCACAAACATTGTAACGCTCCCAACCATCCCCGTTTCATCAGGGATTACGTTGAAATAGATGCTGGCTATCAGCAAAATTGGAACTGCCAGCGCATACCAAAACTGATCCAGCAATACACCGTAGAGTACTATGGCAGATGATTTACCCAGTTTTATCCCCTCTTTTGTCATCGCATACGTAGCCACAGGCGCACCGCCAATCGTTGATGGAGTAACAGCCGAGGCAAAGTCCCACGTCAGGGCAATTCGAATA
>NZ_JAWLDW010000027.1:0-26923 GCF_041686455.1 Rhodohalobacter sp. | reverse complement strand
GTTCTTCATAAAGAGGTCTCCTGTGTATTTGTTAAAAGTTGAGGAACTTTAAATCTAACAAATTCAGGGCGACCTCTTTTTTATAATACCTCCGTGGCAATTAAACAAGTATTTAATTAACTCGATGAAACTTAGCGTTTCATTCTGCGAAAATCTGCGAGAAAAAAGAGTGATTTATTGTTATTTCAAACCGAAAAGTGGAGTACTGACCATCAGCCCAAATAGAAAAGCCCTCCTGAATTCAGAAGGGCTTTGAATTTTTCTAGGAAGAAAGTTCTCAGATAATTACTTCTTCACTTCCACATCCCAGATTTCATCCGCATAATCCTTGATCGTACGGTCTGAGGAAAATTTACCAACTCGTGCCGTGTTGAGCAGAGCCTTACGATTCCACTCATCCTGATCCTTATAGAGCTTGTCAACTTCAGCCTGCTTGTTAACGTAGGCTTCGTAATCGGCCAGAACCAGGAAGTAATCTCCTTTGTGGAGTAGAGAGTCAATGATCGGTTGATAAAGCTCCTCATCATCATTAAAGAAACCGTCTTTGATCTGATCCAATGCTTTTTTCAGTTCATCGTTGGAATTGTAATAATCCCACGGGTTGTACCCTTCGTGACGCAGTTTCTCCACGTCATCCACTGTGTTTCCGAAAATAAAGATGTTCTCCTCGCCAACTTCCTCTTTGATCTCTACATTCGCACCGTCAAGTGTTCCGATTGTGAGTGCTCCGTTGAGGGCAAACTTCATGTTACCCGTTCCGGATGCCTCAAATCCTGCTGTAGAGATCTGTTCCGAAAGGTTTGCTGATGGTATCATCTTCTCAGCAAGTGTTACGCTGTAATTTTCCAGGAAGATAAACTTCAGCTTGTCGCCAACGTCCGAGTCATTGTTAATCTTCTTGCCGATATCATTCATCAGCTTGATAAAGAGCTTAGCCATGGTGTAACCCGGCGCGGCTTTACCGGCAACCAGAATGGTTCGCGGAACATAGTCTCCGTCGGGCTTCGCTTTGATACGATTGTACTGGGTAATTGCATAGAGAGCGAGCATGAACTGACGTTTGTACTCGTGAATACGCTTAATCTGAATATCAAACATCGATTTGGTATTAACCTCGATTCCGCGCTTCTCTTCGATATAGTCTGCCATGCGCTGCTTATTGTTCTGCTTCACCTTGGCAAACTTTTTCATGAACTTCTTGTCGTCCACAAATTTCTCAAGCTTTTTCAGCTGATCCAGATCGGTCACCCAGCCTTCTCCAATTTCACCGGTTATCAGGTCGGATAATTCACGGTTCGACTGTCTCAGCCAGCGGCGCGGAGTAATACCGTTTGTTTTGTTGGTAAACTTCTCCGGATAGATCTCATAGAAATCTTTAAATAGATGCTTCTTGATCAAGTTACTGTGAAGCGCGGCCACACCATTTACTTTGTGTGAACCCACAATCCCTAGCGAAGCCATATGCACAACCGGATCTTCACCTTCTCCAACAATCGACAGCCGGCTGATCTTCCCTTTGTCATCACCGATTTGATCACTGATCTCATTCAGAAATCTTCGGTTGATTTCATAAATGATTTGCAAGTGACGCGGCAGCAAGCTTCTCAGCAGAGATACGGGCCATTTTTCGAGTGCTTCCGGGAGCAGTGTATGATTTGTATAGGCCATGGTCTTTTTAGTGATATCCCAAGCCAGATCCCAGTTAAGTCCCTCTTCGTCAACCAGAATTCTCATCAATTCCGGAATAGCCAGGTTTGGATGTGTGTCGTTACACTGAATGGCCACTTTATTCGGTAGATTTCTCCAGTCGTCATTGGTTTTTTTAAACCGGCGAAGGATATCGCGAACGGAAGCCGCTACCAGGAAGAACTCCTGTTTTAATCTCAACTCCTGCCCTAAAAACACTTTGTCATTCGGATAGAGTACACGGGAAATATTTTCATTCAGTTGTGTATCACGCACCGCGTCAATGTACTGCCCTTGGTTAAAACTCTTCAGATCGATTGATGATGACGAAGATGCCTTCCAGAGTCTGAGGTTGTTAACTACATCATTTTTGTAACCCGGAATTGGAGTGTCGTACGCTACGGCAAGGACATCGTGTGTATTATCCCAGCGGAATCTCAAGTCGCCACTGTCATCATGGAAGGCGTGAGAATTCCCGTAAAAGGGGACATTGTACTGAATCTTAGGCCTTACAATATCCCATGGATTCCCGTATCGAAGCCATAGGTCCGGTTTTTCAACCTGGTAGCCGTTTTCAATACTTTGGTAGAATATTCCATAGTCATATCGAATTCCGTAACCAATCGCAGGGATTCCGAGTGTTGCCATGGAATCAAGAAAACAGGCGGCAAGTCTTCCCAGGCCGCCATTTCCAAGTCCGGCGTCCCATTCGGCATTCCGTACCTTATCGTAATCCAATCCAACCTCTTTCATGGCTTCTGCAGCCACATCCTGCATTCCAAGATTGACGAGCATATTGTCGAGCAGTCGCCCGATCAGATACTCCATAGAGATGTAGTAAACTCTTTTTTTGTTGTCGTCGTAATACCGCTGCTGCGTATCCAGCCAGCGATCATGCAGACGATCCATAACAGAAAGCACAACACTTCGGTAGCTATCCCATTCGGTTGATGAGTACTTATCTTTGGCAAGAGTGTATCGCAGGTGTTGCTTAATATCTTCTTTAAATGAATCCACATCCATACCGGCGCGTGGGTCTATATTCTTTGATTTGGCCATAGTGTCAAAATGTTAATTATCAATCAGTCGTTAGTGGAGCGCTTAGATGTACAGCATTCTCTCCAAATGGTTTAGTCTTTTCTGTAAATTCCGTTGTCAGGCTCAAATTTAGGTCTGGTCAGATTTGCCGGAAATCCAAGCTTATGAAACGATTCATAGGCATTAATTGCAACAAAATCCTGTTCAAATATTCCGTAAACCGTGGAACCGCTTCCGCTCATCATGGCTGCCTCAGCGCCAAACTCAAGCATCTGATCTTTAATATTACCAACCAATTCATGCTTTGCAAAAACCGGAGCCTCCAGATCGTTTTCCAGTAAAAATTGCCACTGGTCAATCTCTTCTTCCAATAATACACCTTTTATTGAAAAGTCATGATCCGGATTTGGAGTACAATTCTGATAAACCTCAGCAGTGGAGCTTTCAAAATTCGGGTACATCACAACAATCCATGCATCGGGTTGTATGTCGGCCGGTTCAATATCGTGTCCCAGCCCGGTAGCAATTCCCGGTTTACCTTTTATGAAGAAAGGCACATCTGCGCCAAGTGTTCGTCCAAAGTCAATCAGTTCACTGTCTGATAGTCCGGCACCTTCAAGTTTATTCAAAATTTTCAAGGTTAATGCAGCGTTGCTGCTGCCTCCGCCAAGTCCTGCTCCGGCCGGGATATTTTTGGTAACGTTAAAACGATAGTGGTTTTTCAGTCCTACATATTTTTCGAAGGTATTGTAGGCTTTTGTGATCAGGTTTGAAGAATCTGTTGAGATCGATTCGTCAGACATCATGAGCTGATACGATTCAGACTCCTCTACTTCGAATCGATCTTTCCATTCAATAAAACAGAGTCCGGTTTCAATCCGATGATAACCTGTTGGCAGTCTTTCCAGAACATGAAGACCTAGGTTGATTTTTCCGTACGAATTGGCAATCCACATAGACATAAAGTGTAAGTTGAAGGTTTGAAGCTGGGCTAGTTTTTAATTGTGAGTTTAAAAAACAGGATACTGACGGCTAAAATTAAAGTAATGGCATTTGCCAGAATAATAGGCAGGTCAGTAATCATAATACCATATATCAACCAAAGCTGAATACCCGTGCAAAAAATGGAGTACAATCCGAGTGAAAGATCTTTTGTCGATTTAGATTTCCAGGTTTTAATTACTTGGGGAAGGAATGCGGCAGTAGTACAAAATCCGGCCGCCAATCCAATGAGAGTCATGAGTTTCATGTGCGGTCGGGTTGGTTTAATTTTCAACTGAATTGACGTATTCCGATTTTATCTGCTGCAGGTAATCATATGCGGCCTCGTAATTATTCGGAATGTCACCATCAAGAATGGCATCTTTGATACGATCTTTAACCTTGCCAACAACCGGTCCGGGTTTTACACCCAGCTCATCCATGATTTCCTCACCGCTGATCGGATTTTTCCAATTTCTCATCCGGTCTTTCTCTTCTACCTCGACAATTTTTTTCTCAACACGATCGAAATTATTCCGGTATTTCTTTCGCCTCCACTCATTTTTGCTCGTGATATCTGCCCGGCAAAGTGTCATCAAATCTTCGATATCTTCACCTGCTTCATAAATCAATCTTCGTACGGCACTGTCGCTAACTTCCTCCGAAACGAGAGCGATGGGCCTGAGGTGAAGGCGCACTAATTTTTGAACATACCGCATGCGGTCATCCAGCGGCAGCCCCAGGCGTTTAAAAATTCGTGGAACCCACTTGGCCCCTAAAGCGTCGTGCCCGTGGAAAGTCCACCCTACGCTTTTCGAGAATTTTTTAGTTGGGGGTTTTGCGATATCATGCATAATTGCCGCCCATCGAAGCCAGAGATCGTCACTTTTCTCTGCAGTATTATCAAGTACTTTCAACGTATGCCAGAAATTATCTTTATGGCGCTGGCCATTGCGTACGTCCACTCCCAGTAAGTTGACCATTTCCGGGAAAAATTCCTTCAGCAGATTGGTTTTTAGCAGAAGTTCAAAGCCTATGGATGGTTTTGGACTGAGTACAATTTTATTCAGCTCATCCAAAATTCTCTCTTTTGAGATAATAGAGAGCCTGTGAGACATTTTACTTATAGCGGAGAAGGTTTTTTGATCAATATCAAACTGTAGCTGAGTAGCAAATCGCACGGCTCGCATCATTCGCAGCGGATCATCATCAAATGTCTGCTCCGGGTCGATTGGAGTGCGAATAATTTTGTTCTTTAAATCCTGAATACCGTTGAAAGGATCGTGTAGAACTCCAAACTGATCCGGGTTTAGGCACCAGGAAAGCGCATTGATTGTAAGATCGCGCCGCAGCTGATCATCTTCTAGGGTACCGTCTTCCACAATTGGTTTGCGCGATTCGCGACGGTAACTCTCTTTTCTGGCTCCGACAAATTCCAGGTCTAAATTGTTATATTTAATTTGTGCAGTGCCAAATTTTTTAAATAAAGTGAGTTTACTGGTATTTAGTTTTTGTGCAATTTTTCTGGCGAGTTGAATGCCCGAGCCAACCGTAACAAAATCGATGTCGGTGATTTCATCGGGATTCAGTCGTTGAAGATAGTAATCGCGAACATATCCGCCTACAACAAAAACCTGTAGACCTTCGGATTCTGCAATGTTCCCGATGGTTTCAAAAATCTCTTTGTGTTGTTTTGGTATTTCCAGCAAAATGAATCTTAATTTTTAGTTAGCTTTCTAAAATAAAAACTATCCGCATAGCATTCAGCAATAGTCCGGATTTCTTTTTCGTTAAATTTTTTAAGAATGACAGCATCTTCCAAAGTTAAAAATGCACTTCGTATAAGCCTGACAGTTTCATTTTTGTCACTTGTCGTTAAAGTGACTGCATTTTTGATTACGGATTCTACAACAGCAATGTCTGATGCTGCCGAATCAATTGTTCATGTATTGGCCGTTGGATTTGTTTTGTACGGGTATCATTTGAGCTTGAAGCCGGCAGATGACAATCACCTTTATGGACATGAACGTATTGAGTTTCTCTCTGTTGGGGTTGAAGGTGTTGTGATTATTCTGGCCGGAATTTCTATTCTGTTTTTGGCAATTCAGAACCTGATAACAGGGTTGGAGCTTCAAAACCTTGGCACCGGAATGTATCTGGTAGGATTTGCGGCGGTGGTAAACCTGGCTCTTGGACTTTATGTTCAAAAAGTTGGTCGGCAAGAGAACAGTATGATTGCCATAAGTAACGGCAAACATGTGCTTACTGATGTCTGGACCAGTGGCGGAGTGATTCTGACGCTGCTTTTGATTAACCTTACCGGATGGGTTTACCTCGATACCATTGTCAGTATATCTATTGCATTCTACATATCCTACGAAGGTTTTAAGCTGATCCGCTACTCGGTGGACGGTATTATGGACGCGCGTAATCCCGCGGTTCATGACGCGCTTGAAACGGTGCTTAATAGCGAACTTCCAAAAGATGCGACGGGCTGGCATCATTTACGCCACAGAACCTCGGGTCATACAACCTGGGTTGAACTGCATGTAACTTTCAAAAAAGAGATTAGTCTCCAGAAGGCTCATGATGATGCTACCGTGCTCGAGAGAAAATTAATTGATGCATTGAAAAGTGATGCAATCGTTACGATTCACCTGGAACCTGAAGCCCCGCACGATGAACTTCATAAAGTGCTGAAAGGAGCCAATAAGAAACAGCGTTTTGACGACTTTGTTTGATGAAAATGCCTATAAAGTAGGATCTCTGCTAAAACTGAACACAAATTGTGGATTTCTTGCAGAATTAAACCCCATTCGGGGTTCCTCCGATTGATGAGAAGGAGATGATAGAATGTCGAATTTTGAACAGAAGAATATCAAATGATGAAGGAGGGTAAAGTTCTTCACAGTTGTGTTTAACTGCGTCCATAGCGCCTCTGCGGTGAATACCCCTTTGTTGTCAGGTCGGTTTGTAACAAATATAAAACGTCCCAAAAACAGAAAAGGCGAAACCTTTCGGCATCGCCTTTCTGAATGTCAAACTAATCGGGCAATTTTACTGCTGAGCCCTTTCCAATCTTTCGATGTACTCTTCACTTGCAAAGATGGCTACTTCTACGCGACGATTTTCCTGTCTGCCGGCTTCCGTGTCATTATCGGCAATTGGCTCATATTCTCCGCGGCCTTCAACTTGAACTCTGTCAGCATCTATTCCCTGTTCAATCAAATAATCTGCAGCAGATTGTGATCGACGTTCACTTAGGCGAAGATTGTAATCTTCATCACCGGTTGAGTCAGTATGGCCAACAATCATGAGATTGGTTTCATCATCATCGTTCATGATTCGGGCTAATTTCTGCAAATTTTCTTTGGATGCATCTCTAAGTGCTGAAGAATCGAATCCAAACAGAAGTCCACTGTCGAAACTAAGTGCAATACCCTCTTCAACTCGCTGAACGGTTACACCTTCAAGTTCACGTTCAAGCTCCTCTGCTTTTTGGTCCATATTCCGGCCAATAATTGAGCCTACAGTACCACCAACGGCAGCTCCGGCAATAGCTCCGGCCGCTGTATTACCTAATGTTTTACCGATAACGGCTCCTACAGCGGCTCCGCCACCTCCACCTATTACAGCTCCTTTAGCTGTATTGCTCCAATTCGAACAGCCGGAAATGATTAATGTGGAAGCCAGTATCAATAATATTATTGTGGACGTTTTTGTAATACGCAACATAGTTTTTTGATTTGGTTATTGTATAAACAATCTCTTGTTAAAACAGTAAACTGATGAATTTGTTTCTTGTGGGGTTACCAATGCTTTACAAGGCAAAAGTGAACACATTACAATTTAGTTAAATAGTGCACAGAGACCTAAATGAATTTCATAACATGATAATGTGGTTGAAAAGGAAAAATTAGTTCTTTAGAATTCAATTCGATCAAGTAATCAGATTAGATTTTATGATTCAAAAAACTCTTTTAGTCATAGCATTCATCAGTACAATTTTAATTTTCGGTTGTGCTCCGGAACCGGTTTTTAGATTAGAATCTCAAGAAGATGATGTTCTGAATTACCGCGGTATGGAATACCTCCATAGCGAAGGTGAAAACTCCTCGGTTACCATGGCATATTACCGCCACATAGGGCAACAGGTCGTGATGGATGTTGAAATCGTGAATTACTCAGGTTCTCTTGTTCAGATTGATACAGCGAACTTCAAATACAGTGCAAAACGTGAATATCCTAACGGAAGTTATGATCCGCTGGACGGCGGAACTGCAATCGATCCGGAGCAAGTGATATTGGATCTCGATCTGGCTTCATCTCGTGCAGAAGCAAACGAGCGAACGAGTCAGGTGCTGGACGGTATCACGGTAGCAGCAAATATTGCTTCAGATGTTGCAAGTGCGGGTGAACGAACAGCCGAAGAACAAAATCAGAGAGATAATCAGAGAACCCGCGAGGCTATAGAGCGATCTGAACGCAGGGATCAGTTTTATGCGAGGGTTTCCAGTTTAAACGAAAAAAGAGCCTATTGGGAAACGGAAGTTTTAAGAAAAACGGATCTCTATCCTGAGGAGTCGATTGCAGGAGAAGTTCGGTTTCCGATGGTTGAAGATGCAAATGTAGTAGAATTTTCAGTCATAGTGGGTGATGAAGAACATCACTTTGTATACCATCAGAAAAAATTCCAGCCATAAAAAGAGCGTGATCTACAGATGTAAACCACGCTCATCCTATGACTTTGAAATTGTCTTTGCTACTGTTTCAGTATAGAGTGATCTCCGATATGAATCTCACCTTCGGCATTGTGCGCCTCAGCAAAATTACCGATAGTTGAACGGTTTAGCTTGCAACCGGTAAGTTGCGCATTTTTCTGAATAATACTGTTCTCAATTTTACTGTCTTTTATAACAGAACCGGCTTCTATGCTTACATTCGGACCAATCTCACTGCCGGATATCTCAACTCCTTCCCCGATGTACACAGGCGGGTGAATTGTTGTATTGTCATACTCATCGAAAGAATGATTTTCCTTCTCCAATATTTCGCCGGTGGTATCCAGCCATGCCGGCAGCGTTCCGCAATCGAGCCATTCGTCGACGGTTGCTTTTTTGAACGATTTACCGTCTTTGAGCAAGCGATCTAAGGCATCCGTTAGCTGGTACTCATCTCCATGTCCGGTCACATTGTTGTCCAGCAGGTACTGAATTTCTTTCTTCAAATCCTCACCTTTTTTGAAATAGTAAACACCGATAATGGCCAGGTTTGAAATGGGCTCACTCGGTTTTTCAACAAAATCTGTAATGGTGTCTCCGTCATGAACGGCCACACCAAATCTGGATGGATCTTCCACCTCTTTCAGCCAGATCACGCTATCGGCATCATCTACGGTTACTTTTTCGTAGGAATCAAAAATGGTATCGGCAAAGACAATGATAACCTCACCCTCCAGATCTTCGCCGGCACATATTACGGCATGTGCGGTTCCGAGAGCAACATCCTGCACTCGGAAAGTCGCTTTTGCATTATGGCGTTTGCTCATTTCGGTTAGCGTCTCTTTGATTTCGCGTCCAAAATCGGGACCGAGAATGTACACGATCTCGTCGATGGTGCGGTCGAGAGTTCTTGCGAATGTTTCTACAATTCTCTCAACAATCATGGTTCCGGCAACGGGGAGAAGTGGCTTTGGCGTTGTGTGGGAGTGTGGACGCACTCGTGTACCGCGGCCGGCCATAGGTATAATCAGTTTCATAAAATTTGGTTCTTCTTTTTAAATTTTCGGAAACATCCGGTTATTTAATCACTCTATGATTGTGAACTTTTAAGTTTAGGATGTTTACTATCTTATTATCTGTTTTTGATCAATTAGCGAACTGAATATAACGGTTCACCGGTTGATTTTCGAACTGTGAACCGATACTAATTTTTTTATAATCAAACGGACAAACTCAGGTTTATCGTTGAATTACTCACTTAATTTATAGTTCAGATTTGGATATCTACACGCTTTTTATGAATGCGATCATCATTCTCCTGGTTGTAATTTTTATAAGACACTCACTGCACAGGCTCCGATATTTTCTTCATATGTTTCAACAGCTTGGGTATAAAACGAATGAGTTCCGCAATTGGGTGATGGATCATTTTTTTAGCCGTTTTTTTACGGTCGAGCATATACTGTTCAATCTGATCATATTGGCGATAATCACACTTCTTGTTGACCGAATTACGCTCACTGCCGGAGCTATTACAATGTTTGTGTTTACGCTATTTTGGTTCTTGGGTACTTCAAAGTACAAGGCTGAAAAAGAGAAGAAGCCGTTGGTTTACACAGCTCGTCTAAAGCGATTGATGGTAACCGTGCTTGTTATCCTCGGTTTTCTCTGGTTTTATATGATTGATATTGCCTATAGGGGCATTCAGCTGCGGGATTTTGTGGCCCCATTTATTAATGTTGACCCATACTTTCTCAGTTTCGGGATGGTGGTTGTAGATATTTTCATTCCACTTTTTCTGCTCTTATCAGCCTTTTTGATGAAGCCGGTTGAGAAACAGATCCAAAAAGGATTTAAGAAACAGGCGCGCAAAAAACTGGCTTCACTGCCTCATTTGAAAGTGATTGCTATTACGGGCAGCTACGGTAAGACAAGTACAAAGTTTTTGATGGATGCCTTTTTAAAGGAGAGGGTGAGAGTGTGTGTTACGCCCGGCAGCTTTAATACTCCTATGGGAATTTGTAAGGTAATCAACAACAACCTGGACGCTCATCATCAAGTGTTGATTCTGGAAATGGGCGCGCGATATGAGGGGAATATTAAAGAGCTTTGTGAGATTGCACGCCCTGATATTTCAGTGATTACAAATGTGGGACTTGCGCATTTGGAAACTTTTGGATCTCAAAAAGCTATCGCAAGGGAGAAATCGACCCTTGCCAGGGAGTTGAAGCCCGGGGGTACTTTGATCTTAAACAGTGACGATCCGCTTGTAAAAGAGATGGCTGAACTGCGTAATGATGTAAAAACAGTATTTGCAGGCAGTGAAGGGAAAGTTCGTATTTCAGAAAGTGAGACCGACGCCGACGGCACCTGTTTTAAAATGAGTGTTTTTGATGATGATGGAAACAGGATCAGCAAAGAAGATTTTCGAACCAGGTTGCTCGGAAAGCATATCATCCAAAACATGTCTATAGCTGCTGCTGTAGCATTGGAGTTTGATATAAGACTGAAAACCATGGCGGTTGCAGCTTCAAAAATTGAGCCTGTGGAGCACCGCCTGGAGCTGAAAGAAAGAGACGGTTTGGTTATAATTGATGATGCATTCAACTCCAATCCCGTTGGAGCAAAAAACGCGGTTGATATATTGGCATCGTTTAAGTCCGGCAAAAAAATTATTATCACACCCGGTATGATTGAGCTGGGGGAGCTGGAGGATGAGGAGAACCAAAAGTTGGGTGAACATATTGCCAAAGCTGGTCTCGACCTTATTATTCTGGTGGGCGATGAACAGACGAAATCAATCCAGAAGGGAATCAAAAAAGCGCATAATGGTGCAGCTCCCAATATGCGAATTGCCAATTCGCTGTTTGAAGCCAATGACATTCTCAAAGAATTTGCCTCACCGGGTGATGTTGTTTTGTATGAGAATGATCTGCCGGATACCTACAATTCGTAGTAATTATACCGCATCGCATAAACATGTGAATTTACCCGAATACTGAAACAACTCTTTTCCGATGCTGTTTAGGTGAATAATTAGACATTCACCTAACTTCTGTATTATGAAAAGATGGATACTTAAAACAGGATTACTGCTTACATTAATTTTTGCCGGATCGGGCTGTATGATTTCCGGTGGGCTAGTTATTGAGCCGGAGCCAATTATTATTGGCGATCCACCTCAAAAAGTTGATGGCAGGGCAAGGTCAGTTCAAAAAAGGGCAAAGCATCGTTTTAAAGTGCCACCGGGCCATATGCCTCCAAGGGGAATGTGCAGGGTTTGGTATTACGATCGTCCGCCGGGACATCAACCCCCTGCGGTGTCCTGTCATCGAATTGGTCGCCACGTGCTACATGGAGCGGTTATCATTCGCGGATAATTTTTACTCTCCGCGAACGGCATCGGCCGGTTCAACAGAAGCAGCCCGGGTTGCCGGATACCAGCTTGCGGCCAGGCAGAGAATCAAACTTCCGCCAACTACTAAAGCGATATCCAAAGGCTGGATTGATACCGGATAGGCATCAATAATAAATGATGACGTCAGTTTTACCAAACCGTACTCCTGCTGAAGCCAAGCTGTAAATACGCCCAGGACACCCCCAATTCCACAGCCGATGATCCCAATCTGGATTCCCTGGCTGATGAATATTTGTTTGATTTTTTGGGGAGTCATACCCATCGAAATCAAAACTCCAATATCCTTTTTCTTCTGAATTACAATCATCGTCAGGGAGCCAACGATATTTAAAGCGGCCACCAATACAATAATCATGAGAATTAAATAGGATCCCCATTTTTCAAGATACATCACATCGTAAAGAGGTTTCTGGAGATCGTACCAGGTTTGTAATCGATAATCGGGCCCAAGCATCTGCTGCAGTTCTTCTTTAACCTGCTCGGCGCGGTCTGTATCGGTAAGTTGTAGATCAAGCCCCGTAATTTCGTTTTGCATATTGAAGAGTCGCTGGGAAGCCTCAAGATTGACGTAAGCGATATCATCATCAATAATTTGCTGAATGTTATAGCTGCCTCGTACCTGAAACCTGCTTACCCTGGGTGCTGAAAACTGTGTGATTGCCCGTCTCATTCCTGCAGCGCTGAGCAATACAATTTCATCGCCGGAACCCAGCCCATACTGATTGGAAAAGGTGTTGCTGATTACTAATCCGGGCCGGTTGTCTTGAACAGACAGATCAAACACACCGTTTTGAACACTCTGCTCCAGATCTGAAATTCTAATATGTGAGCTCCTCTCTATACCGCGCACAGTAACTACATCATTTTGGTTGCCTTCTGAAATCAGCATAGCTTTTTCCTCCACAAAAGGAGCCACCTGAACAACTTCGGAATGATCTTGAAGCCTGTTGATTAAGTCGGGATCAAAAGGCATGGCATGGGCCTCGTTCATCTCTATGCGAATGTCCGGATCAAAAGATAGAAGGAAACCGCGGATTACATCAAAGAAACCGTTAAAAACAGATAGAATAATAATAAGCAGAGCCGTGCCCAGTGTGATACCGGCAATACTGATGGATGTGAGAACGGAAATTAGTGATAGATGCTTTCGCGAAAAAAGATAGCGTCTGGATATAAAACGAGTGATATTCATTGAGTCTGATTTCAATCCTTTAACGCAATTGTGAAAAAGGGTTCATTAATTTGGCTATAAAATTTTTATTTTAATGCAATAGCTAATCAAAATTAGGGGATGTGAATAACTTGACGCTTAAAATCGAAGAAATTCAGGCAATATCCAACGGTAAGCATGGAGATCTGTTTTCAGTTTTAGGATTACAAACTGTAAACGTTGACGGAAATGAGAAATTGGCCGTACGTGTTTTTCGTCCAGATGCAAAAAAGGTTGAGTTTATTCCCGAAAAAGGGAAGCCTGTAGAGCTCAATAGAGCTTCTGAAGACGGGCTTTTTGAGTATATCTTTCCGCGCAGAAAAAATCGTTTCGCATACAAACTGAAGGTTACACCCTATGATGGTGATGTGTATACCATTGAGGATGCCTACCGATTTGGTCCCCAGCTTTCAGATTACGATCTGCAGCTTTGGGGTGAGGGGAATCACCATTATGCTTACAAATGGATGGGGGCCCATTTAAAAACAGTTGATGGTGTTAAAGGAACTCATTTTGTGGTTTGTGCTCCATCAGCGTCCCGTGTGAGTGTGATCGGTTCATTTAATAATTGGGACGGGAGAATTCATGGTATGCGGTTTTATCCGGATCAGGGTGTTTGGGAGACATTTATCCCGCACGTGACAAAAGGGGATTTTTATAAGTTTGAGGTTAAAGCGCATCCGGACCAGGCTCCAATGAAAAAAGCAGATCCCTATGCTCGTTTTTCTGAATTGAGGCCGGGCACATCATCAAAAATCTGGACCGACTCCTACGAGTGGAGTGATTTATCCTGGGTTGAAAACCGTTCGGAGATTCAGCAGCATGATCGGCCGGTTTCGATTTATGAAATACATGCAGGCTCGTGGAAACGAAAAGTAGGAGAGGATCCTGGATTTCTATCGTACCGCGAATTGGCTGATGAACTGGTTCCTTATCTGGACGAAATGGGTTTTACACACGTAGAGCTGATGCCGATTGCCGAGCATCCTTATGATCCATCCTGGGGGTATCAAATTACAGGATATTTTGCCCCAACAAGCCGATTTGGGAACCCCGAAGATCTTAAGTATTTCATCGACAAATGTCATCAGACCAATATTGGTGTGATCATTGATTGGGTTCCGGCGCACTTTACAAAAGATGATCATGGCCTCCGACGATTTGACGGCACAGCACTCTATGAGCATGAAGACCCCCGTTTGGGAGAGCATAAAGACTGGGGTACCAATATTTTCAATTTTGGCCGAACGGAAGTGAAAAACTTTCTGATATCCAATGCGATCTTTTGGTTGGAAGAATTTCACATCGACGGTTTGAGAGTAGATGCGGTGGCATCCATGCTCTATCTGGATTATTCCCGTGAGGATGGCGACTGGCTGCCAAATGAATATGGTGGCCGGGAGAATTTACAGGCTATTTATTTTCTTCGCCATTTCAATGACGTGGTTCATGAATATTTTCCGGGAGTACTCACCTTTGCTGAAGAGTCTACTTCCTGGCAGGGCGTTTCACGGCCAACATCATCCGGTGGCCTGGGTTTCGATTTCAAATGGAATATGGGCTGGATGAATGATACCCTGGACTACATGGAGAAAGACCCGATCTATAGAAAATATCATCAGGATCAGCTCTCCTTTTCATTAATTTATGCATTTTCCGAGCAGTTTATACTTCCTTTATCTCATGATGAAGTGGTTCACATGAAAAAGTCACTGCTTTCTAAGATGCCCGGTGATGACTGGCAAAAGTTTGCAAACTTAAGGCTCCTGTACACGTACATGTTTGGGCATCCTGGTAAAAAATTGCTGTTTATGGGTAACGAATTTGCCCAGTGGAGTGAATGGACCGAACAGCACTCGATTGATTGGCATCTGCTTGAGTGGGAAAACCACAAAGGAGTGCAGAATTTAGTGAAGGATTTGAACCAAATTTACAAAGATGAGCATGCCCTGCATGAAGTTGATTTTAAATGGGAAGGTTTTGAGTGGATAGATATCAGTGATGCAGACAACAGTATGTTATCTTTTATAAGAAAAGGAAAAAACCCGGACGACTACCTGGTTTTTCTGCTCAACTTCACACCCACTCTACACAAAGAGTATAAATTTGGTGTACCGGAAGCCTGTAACTACGAAGTGGTTTTGAACAGTGATTCAGAATTTTATGGAGGCAGCAATGCAGGACCGGGTATCATTGAGGGCCGGGATGGGGCATGGCACAGTCAGCCGGCAAATATTACTGTAACGGTGCCACCCCTTGCAGGATTAATTTTAAGGCCAAAGAAATAACAGACTATTCAAATAATTTTAATGACCTAAGTTTAGAGATTTATGAGATTTCCACGTTCTTGTGGCACATTAGTGCATCCAACTTCATTTCCTTCAAAATATGGGATGGGCGATCTTGGTTACGAAGCTGAAAAGTTTATTGATTTTTTAGTAAGAACCGATCAAACCATTTGGCAGGTTCTCCCATTGGGTCCAACCGGTTATGGAAACTCACCTTATGCAAGCTACTCTGCGTTTGCCGGTAATCACTATTTGATAAGCCCTGATCGTCTGATTGACAAAGGATTGCTAAGTAAGGAAGATGTTGAAGCGGCTCAGCTACCCGTAAAAAACAAGGCAGAGTATGAAAAATCATACGAACTGAAAGAAGAGCTCTATAAAAAAGCTGCCGATCGGTTTTATGCTGATATGTCAGATCAGGACAAAAAAGAGTTGAGTTCTTTTAAAAAAAGTAATCAGACTTGGCTCCACGATTACTGTCTTTTTATGACCTGTTTAAAGGCAAATGATAAGCAGCCCTGGAATGAATGGGATCAGGATTTGGCTCAAAGAAAACCAAAGGCCATCGCTAAAGTTGAAAAAGAGAATAAGGAAGAGGTTGATTATCAGCTTTGGTTACAGTTCGAATTTTTTAATCAATGGTATGAGCTCAAGAAGTATGCCAATGATAAAGGAATTCGTGTGGTTGGCGATATCCCGATTTTTGTGGATCATAATAGCTCCGACGTATGGTCGAACCCGGAATTTTTTGCAGTTGATAAGCAGGGTAACCGAAAACTAATAGCCGGTGTTCCACCGGACTACTTTAGTGAAACCGGGCAGTTATGGGGTAATCCGCTTTACAAATGGGATGCTCTGGAAAAAGATAATTTCTCATGGTGGGTCAAACGGTTTCGTCAGATGTTTGAACTGTATGACTCTATTCGGGTCGACCACTTCAGGGGTTTTGATGCCTATTGGGAGGTAAAAGCGAGTGCAGAAAACGCTATTAAAGGACGTTGGGTTAAAGCTCCCGGGAAGAAACTCTTCAAAACTATTAAAAAGGAGCTAGGCGAACTTCCAATTATTGCCGAAGATTTAGGGGTGATGACCCCCGAGGTGGAAGATCTCAGGGATTCTTTTAACTTCCCGGGGATGAAAATCCTTCAATTTGCTTTCGATTCAGACTCAACAAATAACTTTCTGCCTCATAATTATCCGCAGAACTGCGTAGTCTATACAGGCACCCATGACAATGATACAACCAGAGGATGGTATATTCAGGCGCCGGAAGTGGAAAAACACCGAATGCGTGAATACACAAAATCAGACGGAAGAGAACCGGAGTGGGAGCTGATTCGCCTTGGGATGCTATCGGTTGCCGATCAGGCGATTTTCCCGCTACAGGATTTTATGAGTCTTGATACAGCCCATCGTATGAATCTGCCCGGAACGGTTGGAGATAACTGGCTCTGGCGATACACGAACGATATGCTCAGTTCTATAGACGAAGGGCGAATTAAGCTTTTGAGTGAAATGAGCAACAGAAAACCGAAGGAAGACAATGAGAAATAATGTTCGATATCTCCCTTTTCAATAAAAGGAGCGTTTTTGTATCTTACGCCGTCTCAATAATGAATAAATAGCATTTAATGCAATTTCAGCTTAACCATCTACCTAAAAGGACAGTTAAACCTCGAAACAAAGGAATTACTCTCGCACTCGATAAAGGGTTTAGTGTTCGTCAAGTTGAAGATTTCTGTGAAGTAGCCTCAAATTACACAGATATTGTAAAACTCGGTTGGGGAACTTCGTATGTAACTCAAAATCTCTCAGATAAACTGGATGTCTATAAAAAATATGATATCCCTGTTTATTTTGGTGGCACTCTATTTGAAGCTTATGTGCTCCGCGATCAACTGGATGCATATGTAGAACTACTCAAACGGTATGAAATTCAGTATCTGGAAGTATCGAACGGAACAATTTGGTTGTCAGAAAACAGGAAGCTTGACATAATTAACGAATTAAGCCAGGATTTTACGGTACTTTCTGAAGTTGGCAGTAAAAATCCTGATTCAATCATTCCGCCCTATAAGTGGGTTAAAATGATAGAAAATGAGATGAAAGCTGGCAGCTGGAAAGTGATTTGTGAAGCGCGTGAAAGCGGAACGGTTGGTGTGTTTCGTCCAAACGGAGAAATCAGATCGGGTTTGATTGACGAGATAACCGATCAAATCCCAATGCAAGACTTGATATTTGAAGCACCGCAAAAGGATCAGCAAGTTTGGTTTATTAAAAAATTTGGCAGCAATGTTAACCTTGGCAACATTCAGCCGGCAGAGGTAATTTCTGTTGAAACAATCCGTTTAGGATTGCGAGGCGATACTCTTTTTGACTTTTACTCCATCGACGACGTAGAAGGCCCTCAGAAAGCCTATTCCAATAACTCTAACACAAACGGTACTCGAGAGAATACTTAAGTAAGATTTACAATTATGAAAATATTATACGCTGCAGCCGAAATAGCTCCTTTTGCAAGAATGACATATACGGCAGATTTGCTTCGATTTTTGCCGGCCTCATTGCAGGATCAGGGATTTGAAATAAGAATCTTACTTCCAAAATTTGGTACAATTAACGACCGTCGAAATAGATTGCACGAGGTAATCCGCCTTTCAGGTATCGAAGTGGAGGTAGGTGATCAAGTAGACACCATGAAGATTAAAGTAGCGAGTATCCCAAATGCGAAGCTTCAAGTTTACTTCCTCGATAATGATAAATATTTCAAGCGCAAAGGGATGTTTGATAATCCTAAAACCGAAAAGTTTTATGACGATAACGACGAACGTCTTGCTTTTTACAATAAAGGCGTGCTTGAAACAGTTATCAATCTTGGATGGGAACCGGATATTATTCACTGCCACGACTGGCCGGCAGGATTAATTCCTCTTCTTGTTCGAACTAAATACAAAAACGAAGATCTTTTTAAGAATACACAGATTGTTTATAATCTGCACCACCCGGAGAATAAAGGACAGTTTGAAGGGACTAACATCCTGGATTTGCTTGGCCTTCCTGAGGAAGTTGATGTAGAATCTTACCTGGAAGATGGCGAAATTGATTTACTTAAAACCGGCCTGAAACACAGTGACCATGTCGTAACCGGCAATCACTTGAAAGATCAGTTTGACGATCTTTTCGATGAATTGAATATTAACCCAACAAAAATTCAGGGTTCGCCCGAAGATGTATCTAAAAAATTTGCAGACTACTACCGGCAGATCACCGGAAAAGATGAGTAATTCATCTAATAATAAGTTTCTCAACTCAAAAGGCAGCAGATTATCTATCGCTGCCTTTCTTCTTCTCATTATACCTTTAATCGTAGGTTGCGAATCACCCGGCTCAGTAGGCGAAGGCCTGGGCCCGGATGGCAGCTCCGTAACAACAGATGAATATTCGGTGACGGATGTCTCTTCTGTTGAAGAGAACTTCTTTTCTGGCGGGCTGTCATATTCTGCTATGGGTTATATTGAAGATCCGGTTTACGGAACACTAAACGCTGTTGCAGTGTTAAAACCTGTGATATCAACCTCAGCGGTGGATACCCTGGTTGAGGGCGATACCATGACATTGAGAATGGTGTTTAATTCTTCCATATACGGTGATGAGCTTTCCGTTTCTGATTATGAAATATTTGAATTAGAGGATCAGTGGCGAGGAAATGAGCTGAAGTATAACGAAGCTGCTCCTGTCGATTTTTCAAGCAAAGTGGCTGAATTTCAAGTTGCTGATGAAGACACGGTAGAAGTAGAGCTATCTGCTGAATGGGTAGAGAAATACAGTACTTATTTCAACTCTGACGATGCGAACAGAGATTCCCTCTATACCAGGGAATTTACCGGGTTGGCAATTGTACCGGCTGAAACAAATTCGAGGGTCAAGTTTCTTCGGCACACTCCCGCAGATGAGGAAGAAGACCCGGCAATTACGGAGTTCAGGATTTATTCCACAGAATTTGATGAGGAAGAGGATGAAGATGTTGAAGTAGTCAGCTCATTGGGACTTCGTGACTGGGGGGCTTATGTAGTGCGCAGTGATGAGCCCGACTACGATTCCGGCAATGTTCTGCACAGTATCGACCGGCTGATGGAAGTGAACTTGAATCTTCCTTTTGAAGATCTTCAATCAAAAAATATTGTAAATGCCAGTCTCATTTTTAGTATAGATCGCTCGGATGAACAGCTTAATAGCTCAATAGTGAGGCCGGATGTTGAATCCATTCGTGCACACACATTTTCAACACCTCCGGCTGACCTGATTTCTGAGATTTTTGCAACACCGGCTAGATTTGGTGCTAATATCAATGAAGACGAAGAAATCTTTAAAGTCGATGTTACCCAATATATACTTGATACGACATACGGTGACGTTAATGCAGCACCTCTCTATTTTTCAGCACAGTCTGTAAATGGAATTCTCTACTCGATAAAACTGCATGACAATGCAGCACCTCAAGACAGACAACCAAGGCTCATAATTACATCAGTTGAATAAGTTCTTACACATGCACATGAAATATTTTCTTTCTGCAATTATCATAATTTTTTCTATATCGATAGGAGAAACTGCGGATGCTCAAAATCAGAACTTAGCAAATTCAGGATCTTTCTATTCCGGATTTGGTTATGGTTCTCCCTCAGAATCATTCTCGCCCAATACAATTGGAATGGGATTGACCGGTGTGAGTACATTTTCCAATCAATCCGCAAACGTCTCTAATCCGGCTCTATGGGGGCTTTCGGGTTTTACACACGGATCGGTAGCTGTAAGCATGATGAATTATAATGCCAGCGATCAGTTTGATTCATCAAGTAAAGCACTATTTGCCTTTGATCAATTTCAGCTCATCTTACCTGTACTCAGAAACCGATTGGGAGTATCATTATCCTTCAACCCTGTTACACGATCTGACTTCCAGAGAGTTACCGAGGACACATTTGCACCGGTAGATGGAATTCAGCTCGATGATGTCGATTACTTAACAAATACCCAGGGTTCGGGCGGCGTTAATAAATTTGAATTTGGCGCAGGTTACAGGTTAATGGATAATATTACTATTGGTTACTCAATGGGTGCTTATCTGCTGACTCAGAAACAGGAAGTAACGGCTGCATTTTCTGATGTATCTTACCGGGGTTTGAATTACGACCGTGATATTGAAGGTTATGCGTTTGGGCATAAATTTGGCCTTTTTGCTAATAAAAACTCGGTTTTTGGCTCAGACGATCAGTTTGCAATTGGAGCGACTGTCACGTTACCGGTTACCATCGATGCTGAACGATCTGTTTCATCATTCCGAACAATAAATGGGCGTCGTACATTGGTTGAATTAGATCAGAACGGCAGTGCCGTTGACGGAACGGTTAAATTGCCTATGGAAATTAATACAGGCCTTACGTATAATTTAAATAGGTTCGTAGTATTTTCGGCAGAAACCATGATTCAGCAATGGAGTGATGCCGAGTATAGTTTTAATCCTGCTCAAGAAGCCTATTTTAAAGATAGGCTAAAGACCGGATTTGGGGTGCAATACCATCCATATAGAACTGAACAACGCGGAGGCTTTTTCTCTAACTTTAAATATAGTTTGGGATCATCGTATGATACCGGACATTTAAACATCAATGGAGAGGATATTGATACGCTCTTTTTAAATGCCGGTATTGGGTTTGTTTCAAGACAGGCGGCATCATCCATCGACTTAAGTTTTGAGTATGGCATTCGGGGAACAGAATCTGCCAGTTTGGTTAAAGAGAATATATGGGGTTTTAAACTCTCATTAAATTTGGCTGAATTTATGTTCGTACGTCCAAAATTTCAGTAGTTAGGTAAGGGCTGAAGGCATTTAAATAAGTAACCAACCGAAGAATTATGAAAAAGTATATAGCTGTATTCGCAATTATGTTTGCAGTCGCATCCAATGCCTATTCTCAGGAAGGCCCTCCGTACGGAATGAGTGAGCTGCAGGCATATTCTATTTTTTATGAAAATTATCGCACCGGAAGTTATGATATGGCTCTTCAGTTTGGTAAATGGATGCTCGAAGACCAGCCCCGCTCGATTGAAGGAGCAAACAGGTTTAGCTTACCGCGACAGTTCGAACGTATGATTAATGTTTATACTGAATTGTCTAAACAAGAATCGGATCCATCAATTAGTAGTGCATATCTCGATACGGTTCAGATTATATATGATGAGGCTTTTGAAATATTCAGTGAAGATGAAATAGACTATTATAACTGGCATTTTAATAAAGGGAGATTTTATCAGGAAAATCAGAGTAAAATTTCCAACGGAATGGATAAAGCTTACGAAGAGTATGAAAAAGCTTATGAGTTAGATCCGGAGCGTTTGGCTAAAGCCGGCGACGGTTACTATATCAATATTTTATTGTCGAATTATGTTTCGCAGGATGAGCGTGATAAAGCTCTGGCTATTATTGAAGAGATTGAACAGTTTGCCGGAAATTCCCTGATGAATCAGATTAATGAAATACGAGATGGACTTTTTTCAGATCCAGAAGAGAGAATTGAATTTCTGGAAGGTCGCCTGGCAGAAAACCCCGGTGATATTGCGCTGTTGAAAGAAATTGCGAATCTCTATGAGGATCAAGGTAATCGGGAAAAAGCTATTGAATATGCAAGGCAGATCTTTGATGCAGAGCAAAGTTTTGAAAATGCGAAAAGACTAGCCGAATACGCACAGTCAGCGGGTGAGAATAGTCAGGCACGTGACTTTTGGCAGCGGGCACTGGATCTCGCAGAATCAAACTCTCAGCGTAAAGCTGCGATAATGCAGCTGGCAGATATCAATCAGAATGAGGGTAATTTGCAGGAAGCCAGAAGGTTAGCACGGCGGGGTTTAGAGCTGGATAGTAATTGGGGCGAAGCTTACATCAAAATAGCAGATATTTATGCAGCGGCTATACGGCAGTGTACCTCAGGAAGGCCGATGGAGCGTGATGACAGATCCGTTTACTGGTTGGTATTGGACTATTTGGACAAAGCCCAGAATGCTGACTCCTCTGTGGCAAATACGGTTGAAAGACAGTACGGAACTTACGAACCGGTTACTCCGTCGTCAGAGGATAAGTTTTTTAGAGGTTGGGAAACGGGAGACGAAATTCAAATTGGCAGTAATATTTCTGACTGCTATGCCTGGATTGATGAAACAACAACAGTCCGATAATTTTTGATAACCCGATTCCTTCCTTATCTTATTGAGTAGTGCGGTATAAGTTAACCTACTGCACTATTCATTTCTTTAGTTCTGCTACTCTGTAGAATTTTCAGCTCCTCTAACGACCATACAATTTTAGAGACATAACTTTCAAACGACTATTACTTAATTAAAACTATTGTGCATGGCACGTTCGCGTAAAAATAAAGGCCGCAATAAGCCTAAAGGAAAAGGCAAGGGTAAAAATAAAGATAAAAACGTATTTGTCCCTCGATTTCATCATAACCAGCAAACCAGAATTGGCGGACGCTACAACGGTGTGCTTGAAATCAATCAAAAAGGCTACGGTTTTATCCGTAAGCTCGATTTTGAATTTAGCCTGGATCCTAAAGATCCGTTTCTAAAACCCGATGAAGTGAAGCATTATGATCTTCGTTCAGGATTAATTTTAGAAGGAGAGTTTGAGCAGGATCAAAGTGGAAATAGACATGTTCATTCTATTGAACGAATAAACGGTAAACCGGCTGAAGAGTGGCAGAAAATTAATCGGTTTGAGCTTCAAACACCAATTATGCCAAATGAATATATTAAGCTTGGCTATAACGCGGAGGACCTTGAGCTGAGAGTGATGGATTTGGTAGCTCCAATTGGGAGAGGACAACGGGCATTAATTGTTGCGCCTCCAAGAACAGGAAAAACTGTTCTTCTCAAGAAAATAGCACGCGCGCTCACCGAGCATCATCCTGATATTTATACCGGCATATTGCTGGTTGATGAGCGACCGGAAGAAGTAACCGATTTTCTCCGATCCACCAACGCGGATGTATTTGCCTCATCGAATGATAAACCCACAGAAAGCCACGTTCGGATTTCTGAAATGGCACTTGGCCATGTAAAGCGTAAAGCAGAAGCAGGCGAACATGCTGTATTGTTAATTGACTCACTAACGCGACTGGGTCGTGCGTACAATGCCGTTCAGAGTAACAGCGGGCGTACACTTTCAGGTGGTTTGGATATCCGTGCATTGGAAATTCCTAAAAAGATTTTTGGTTCTGCACGTAAAATTGAAGGCGGAGGATCTCTTACCATCATAGCTACCTGTCTAGTAGAAACAAACTCCAGAATGGATGATCTGATATTTGAGGAGTTTAAGGGAACAGGTAATATGGAGTTGGTACTGGATCGGGAAATTGCGAATGATCGAATTTTCCCTGCTATTAACATAGCGGCTTCCGGAACACGAAATGAGGATAAATTTATTTTAGATTCATTGGAAGAGAGGAATATGGTTCGAAGATTTTTGTTGAAGAAATCGCCGAAAGAGTCAATGAGTATGTTGCTTCAGGTAATGAGGAGAACTGAAAGCAACGAAGAGCTATTTCAGCAAATCGCTGCAACTATATAAGACAAAAAATTAATACTGTACCAATGAGGGGTCAACTTTTTTGGCCCACTCATTAATACCGCCTTTCAGCACTGAAGCACTCTCAAAACCTTTCGATTCCAGAAACTCTACAGCGTCAGAGGCAGAGCTTCCCGTCCGGCAGATGGTAATGATCTCATCGTCGGGGTTCAGCTCTTCATATCGGTTTTTCAAATCATCGTAGGGTATACGGGTTGTTCCGTCAATGTCTGATATATAGTACTCATGTGTCTCCCTTACGTCCAGCAGTATAAAAGATTCACTGTTGTCACGTTTTGTCTTTAACTCTTCTACTGTTGTCTCTTTCATGACTGTTTAGGATTTATATCTGTCTAACTTAAATTGTGAGCCTAAATATAATTTCTTGGCTTCCTCATCTTCTGCGAGTTGCTCTGCAGTGCCCTCACGTAAAATTTTTCCCTCAAACATCAGGTAGGCTCTGTCTGTGATGGCCAGCGTTTCATGTACATTGTGATCCGTTATAAATATTCCGATGTTTCTTCCTTTCAAGCCAGCTACAATCTCCTGAATATCTTCAACTGCGATTGGGTCAACACCCGCAAACGGCTCATCCAAGAGGATAAATTTTGGATCTGTAACCAGAGCTCGGGCAATTTCAGTTCTTCTTCTCTCACCGCCCGATAAACTATACCCTTTGTTGTTAACCACTTTTTGAAGGCCAAACTCTTCAATTAACTCATCAACCCGTTCTTTGATCTCTTTTTTGGGCATGGAATGAAATTCAAGGATGGATTTTAAATTATCCCGTACAGTTAAATTTCGAAACACGCTGGCTTCCTGAGCAAGATAACCCACACCCATCCGCGCTCGTTGGTACATCGGTTTTCGGGTTATATTTTTTTCGTTCAAAAACACTTTCCCGGAATTAGGTTTAACGATACCGGTAAACATATTGAAGGTGGTTGTTTTTCCGGCTCCGTTTGGTCCTAAAAGTCCAACAATCTCTCCTTGATTGACATCAATAGATACATGATCAACTACAATTCTTTTCTTATAGCTTTTAACGAGATCCTTACTGTAGAGCCTCATGGGTTGATATGTGCTGTCAGGCTGGGTCATTTAAAAGTGTATGATCCGATTTTTTCAATGCATAACGATGTCAATTCAATTCCGGCTTTAACGTCCGAAACAGAACAGGTTTCTGCAGTGCTGTGTATATATCGAACCGGACAAGAAATGGAGGTTACATGGCTTCCAATTCCAACTAAGTACTGCATGGCAGATGTATCCGTGCCGCCGGCTGTTAAAACTTCGCGCTGTGTCTTAACGGATTGACTCTCAGCAAGTTGTTCGAGATACCTGACAAGGGTTGGGGTACAGATTACACTTTTGTCCATTACTTTAATCCCGATGCCTTCTCCCAGCTTTGTGCAAACTTCATGATCGCCAACTCCTGGCAAATCATTGGCGAGAGTTACATCAAGATTCAACCCTATTTCAGGCTGAATGGCCTGAGCAGCTACGCGCGCACCGCGTATTCCTACTTCTTCCTGAACCGTAAAGGCTGCATAAAAATCGCAATTTGATTTTTTTGCTCTCTGAAGTGCTTCAATAAGCATGTAAACAGAAATCCTATTGTCGAGCGATTTTGATGATATAGAATTTCCCAAATGAAGGAGGTTTTTATCGCGGGTAATAGGCGTACCGTTTGGCACAATCTCCTTTACTTCATCAGCCGGAAGTCCCGTGTCGATGAAGAGATTTTTCAGCTTTGATTTCGTCTTTTTTTCAGAATCAGTTTGAATGTGAATTGGTTTTGTGCCAATCACGCCGGGGATAGTCTTCTCGCCGTGAATGATTACCCGCTGAGTAATGAGTGTTTCCGGATCAAACCCACCCAGGGTTGAAAATCGAATAAAACCTTTACTGTCTACGTGCGTGGAGATGAGTGAAATCTCATCCATATGAGCCGCTGCCATCACTTTTGGACCATTACCTTTGATACGGCCAATAAGGTTGCCCATTCGATCCACGGAATATTCATCAACATGGTCTTTGATGTGACTGATAATTACATCGCGAATAGGGTCTTCAAAACCGGGAGCGCCGGGAGTGGATACGATCTCCTTGAGAAGTTCGAAGTTTAGCTTCATAAATTAAGCGATTTGAAGTCTTCCGAGAACGGATTCGAAAAATAGTTTTCCGTCATCAGAACCAAGAACTTTTTCCATGGCGCGTTCGGGGTGTGGCATCATGCCGAGCACATTGCCGCCTTTGTTGGTAATTCCAGCAATTGCCGAAACAGAGCCGTTAAAATTGGATTCTTCGGTTAGATTCCCATTCCCATCGCAATAGCGAAAGGCAATTTGATCATTCTCTTCCAGTTTTTGCAGCCCTTCATCATCAATAAAGTAATTTCCTTCGCCATGCGATACCGGAATATTAATCACTTGTCCTTTTTTCATGGAAGATGTGAAAAGTGATTGGGTGCTTTCTACGCGGATATTAACGTTTTTGCAGACAAATCGGAGTTTCTCGTTGTGAAGCATAGCTCCGGGAAGTAATCCTGATTCGAGCAGAATCTGAAATCCGTTACAAATTCCTAAAACCGGATTCCCTTTCTTCGCATAATCGATCACGGAGTTCATAATGGGAGAAAACCGGGCAATGGCTCCGGAGCGGAGATAATCGCCATAAGAGAATCCACCGGGGACAATCAGAAGATCAATATCTGAAAGGTCTGAATCCTTGTGCCACAGAAATTTTGTTTCTGCGTTCATTACATGTTTCATTGCGTGATAGGCATCGTGATCACAATTGGATCCCGGAAATACGATAACTCCTATTTTTTTAGACACGTTTGTTTACCCTTTTATTTCTGTGATTAATTGAATTTCCTGCAGAACGGAATTGATTTTGAGACACTCTTCAAAACTGCCTTCAAAAACGTTGGCCTTGCCTTCTTCGTGAACT
>NZ_JAWLDW010000142.1:0-6266 GCF_041686455.1 Rhodohalobacter sp. | reverse complement strand
ACATGTATTTCAAACAATTCTTTGATGAAAAATTAGCACAATATGCATACCTGGTAGGATGCCAGGCTAACGGTACGGCTGTGATTATTGATCCGATGAGAGATATCGATCAGTATATCGACCATGCAGCAAACCAGAATCTAACCATTACAGCCGCTGTGGATACACATATCCATGCCGACTACATTTCAGGTCTTCGCGAATTCGCAGAGCGCGACGTAAAAGTGTACGCTTCTGATGAAGGAGACAAAGACTGGAAATATGAGTGGCTGAAAGGAAGTGATTATGACTATGAATTCCTGAATGACGGCGATCAATTTAAAATCGGAAATATCACGATCAAAGCGTGGCACACACCGGGACATACTCCCGAACACCTCAGTTACTTTATAACAGATGGTGCCGCTGCTGATGAACCCATGGGAGTTGCAACAGGTGACTTTGTATTTGTAGGTGATGTCGGTCGTCCCGATCTGCTGGAATCTGCTGCAGGTCAGGAAAATATGATGGAGCCTTCTGCACGTACACTGTTTGGAACAGTAGAAGAGTTCAAGAAGCTTCCGGATTATATGCAGGTATGGCCCGGTCACGGAGCAGGCAGCGCATGCGGTAAAGCACTGGGCGCTATTCCGGAAACAACGGTTGGTTACGAGCTTCGATACAACAACTCTCTGAAATCAGCTAGCTCGGAAGATAGTTTCGTGAACTTTATTCTGGAAGGTCAGCCTGAGCCCCCACTCTATTTCGCACGTATGAAGCGTGATAACAAAATTGGCCCGGCATTAATTGGCGGACTTCCACAGCCAAAACGACTCACTCTTAACGAATTAAGAGGTTTAGTGGGTAAAGAAGAACCGATTATTCTCGATACAAGAGAAAAAGAAGACTATGCAGCAGGGCATATTCCCGGCTCCCTACTTTCACCGCTGAACAAGCAGTTCAATACGGTAGCCGGCTCATACATTACCGAAGATGATCAGATCTACCTGGTAGTTAACGAACACCAGCTTACAGAAGCTGTCCGCGATCTCTACAGAATTGGATTGGATAACGTGGTAGGCTATGTAACTCCACGAGACATTCTGATGTATAAAGATCAGGGTGGTGATATTGAGAAGCTTGACGTAGTGAATTTTGAAGATGTTGAAAATCTGAATAGCAACGAACTGGTTGTAGACGTAAGAAAAGCATCTGAATATGAGGAATCTCATGTAGAGGGTGCTGTAAACTTCGCACATACCCGGCTGTTGCCAAATAAAGAGAACATTCCTTCAGATAAGAAACTTTATCTGCACTGCATGACGGGCGGAAGATCTGCTGTAGCTTCAGCATTCCTGAAGAGAAAAGGATTCGATGTTGCTCTCATCGATGACGACTTCGAAAAATATATGAGCAAAGTTAAAGCATAAAACAAGAGATCAGGAAAATGGCCGGCAGCATAAAGTTGTCGGCCTTTTTTACTCAAGTGAAGAATTTAAAAACACATATCAAAAAGTTTATTCCCCTGGCGGATACGCTTAGTTCATATAATAAAAGTGTTTTCAAGGGAGATTTAAACGCCGGTGTTACCGTTGGTATTATGCTTATTCCACAGGGAATGGCGTACGCGATACTGGCGGGTTTACCTCCGGTTTATGGGCTCTATGCTTCAATCATACCATTGGTTATTTATGCGCTGTTCGGCACATCGAAACAGCTGGCTGTAGGTCCTGTAGCCATGGTTTCACTTCTTGTGGTAGCGGGTGTCGGTGAATTTGCCGAAGTAGGGAGTGCACGTTTTATTCAGTTAGCGATTTTAACAGCTCTTGGTGTTGGACTAGTGCAGTTTTTAATGGGCGTATTCAGGATGGGTTTCCTGGTGAATTTTCTGTCGCATCCTGTCTTGAGCGGATTTACTTCAGCTGCCGCTTTGATAATTGGTGCCAGCCAGATCAAGAATTTAACCGGCCTTGATCTGCCCAGAACCAAACAGGTGCAGGAAATTGTGATAGAAACCGCCAGACGTTTCACGGAAATTGAACCGATCACAGCCGCAATTGGAATCGGTTCAATAGCTGCGATTATTCTGATAAGAAAATGGAAACGGACGTTCCCGTCAGCTTTGGTAGTGGTGGTGGTTGGAACAGCAGTTACGGCACTTTTTGGTTTGAATCAGCACGGTGTGGCCATTGTTGGGGATATTCCCAAGGGTTTGCCGGCGTTTAGCCTGGAATTCTTAAACCTGTCGGATGCACGAATTTTAATTCCAACAGTTCTGATTATTTCCCTGGTCAGCTACATGGAGTCGATTGCGGTGGCAAAAGCGATTGCCAACAAACACGGATATAAAGTGGATGCCAATCAGGAATTGGTGGCTTTGGGTGCCGCTAATATAGGGGGTGCATTTTTTCAGGCTTTTCCTACAACCGGCGGTTTCTCCAGAACAGCCGTAAATGATCAATCCGGCGCAAATTCCACAGTTGCTTCTATAATCAGTGCGGTTATTATTGCATTGACTGTACTCTTTTTAACACCATTGTTTTACTACCTGCCAAGTGCTGTATTAGCGGCAATTATTATGGTAGCTGTAGCCGGCCTGTTTGATGCCGCAGAAATGAAACACCTCTGGAAAACCGATAAACGGGACTTGGCGATGCTGCTGGTTACGTTTATTGCAACGCTTGCACTGGGGATTGAAGAAGGTATAGCGATAGGTGTTGTGCTTTCATTAATTTTAGTAATCTACAGCAGTACAAAGCCTCACAGTGCGGAACTTGGTCAGCTGGGAGAGACCAGGAATTATCGAAATATCAACCGGTATAACGAGGCAAATATCAGTGATGAGATACTCATTTACCGGTATGATTCAGCACTCTACTTTGCAAATGTAGAGCACTTTCAGGACACACTCTTTTCAAAAATTGAGCAACGGGGTGAAAAACTGGAGCTGGTCATTCTGGATGCATCAGCTATTCACACGATAGACTCCACAGGTATTCATACCCTGAATGAAATCATTAAAGACCTGAAACATAGAGGTATCACTTTTTTTATAGCTGGAGCGATAGGCCCGGTCAGGGATAAACTGAAAACATCCGGTATACAGGAATCCATGGGACAGGAAAATTTCTTTTTTGATGTGTCTGATGCAGTAATGTTCTACAAAGAGACGCATGAGCGAAATAGGAAAACATTTTCTCCAATCCAAACTAATGTCTAGCTGGAAAAATAAGAAACTAAAATATCTACAGGGAAAAGATTAAGAGATATGGAAACTGAAATTATCATTGTATTGACGATCATGGCATTTACCATCTTTATGCTGATCACGGAGATTGTCAGGATAGATGTTACAGCTATTATTACCATGCTTGCCCTAAGCTGGACGGGAATTTTGTCGACAGATGAAGCTTTGTCCGGTTTTTCGAGTAACGCTGTGGTGGCAATGATTGCCGTCATGATTTTAGGAGAAGGTATTGCAAAAACCGGAATGATGTCACGCTTCTCGAAGTGGCTTCTCAAACGCGTAGGCAGGAAAAAGTCGTCCGTATTGGGTTCACTGTCACTGTCGGTGGGTGTGCTTTCGGGTGTAATACAGAATATTGGAGCAGCCGCACTCTTTCTGCCAAGCATTATTGATATCGCCCGAAGAATAAAGATATCGGCTTCAGTACTCATCATGCCGATCGGCTTTGCGGCCATTATCGGAGGCACGTTAACGATGGTGGGTTCCGGACACCTGATTCTTACAAACGACTTGTTGGAAAGCGCCAACCTGGAACCTTACGGTCTTTTTGCCGTAACTCCGGTAGGTATCGCGCTGCTTCTGTCAGCCATTATTTTCTTTGTGCTACTGGGTAAGTACTTTTTGCCGCAGGATACATCAGGCGACGAGGTTGGGTTGACCGAGCAGGAAAAAATTGTGGATGCGTTTAGCCTGAACAAAGACATCCGCTATTTCAGGGTTGATGATAACTGCAAGGCAATCGGTAAAAAAATTGAAGAGACCGGAATCTGGAAGGAATACGGGATTAATATTTTGGCACTGAAAGATTCGGGTGGGAAGGATACCAAATATGCGCCCTGGAGAGAAACCGAGATCAAACAGGGAGACGTAATAGCTCTCTACGGAGAGGCAGAAAGTCTGAATCGCTATGTGGCGGATTACAATTTTACAAAGACCGAAGACGACCAGATTTTTGAAGGAATTGGTGATCCGGAAGAGTCAGGATTTGTTGAAGTGATTGTGCCTCCCCGATCTGATCTTGTCGGCCAGACGATACGGGAGTTCTCCATGAGGAAACGCTACGCCGTGGAGCCGGTTATGCTGTTCAGTAAAGGCGAAAAGGTGACGGGTGATTTTTCGGATCATAAAATTCAACCGGGTGATACATTTATTATCTACGGTCCATGGAATAACATTAAAGAATTGCAGAGTACTGATCCGTTTGTGGTAGCCACTCCCATTTCGGTTGAATCAAAAGATCGTTCAAAAACATGGCAGGCCGCCGGTAGTTTTCTGCTGGCTATCGTGTTGGCGATGTCCGGTTTTTCTATCTCTATCTCGTTTTTAACCGGCGCCTTGGTTATGGTGTTAACCAACGTAATGAGCATTCAGGATGCCTACAAAGCAGTGGAGTGGAAGGTGGTTTTCCTTCTGGTTGGGTTGATTCCGCTCGGTGCCGCCATGCAGAATAGCGGTACGGCGGAGTTTTTAGCAGAAAATGTAATGAGCGTTATTGAGGGAAGTCATCTGTTGGTGCTGCTGTTTACCGTTGGAATACTTTCAACCGGATTTTCTCTGGTGATGTCGAATGTAGGAGCCGTGGTGGTATTGGCACCGCTGGTTGTGGGAATTGGCGCCCTTGCCGGTGTGGATCCGCGTCCGCTGGTACTTTTGGCTGCAGTGAATGCAGGTAACTCATTTGTACTGCCAACGCACCAGGTAAACGCCCTGATGATGTCGGCCGGTGGCTATAAGACCAAAGATTACTTCAAAGCAGGCGGAGGAATGACAATTGTGTTCCTTGTTGTCTCAGTCATGTTCTTCTACTACACCTTCTTTTAAGAGGCAAAAATTTAACAAAAAGTCTCCCCTAGTAAGGGGCTCCGAGCGCAAGCGACACGTGAAACGAAATTTAGAGGGGTGTCTATCATTTAGTTTTGTGAAATTTGATATAGATTGAACTCAGAACGTCCCCCCTTCGAAGGGGGTAATGATCAAAGAAGCGGTTCAAAATGATAATTGTTGGAAGTATGGCGGTCTGTAGGTTTTATCAAATGAAATGGAGTTGATTAAGGGTATCATATGTTTAAGTAAGACGACGATGCCATGTTTAGTAAAGTCCAGGCTAAACAGGATAAAATTTAATCGACCACTAAAAGAGATTTATGCAAAGAGTATTAATCGTAACAATTGGAATTATAATAACAGGAATAATCATGTTTAGTTTTTTATCTCGATCAAATGGCATTGATATCAGTGCTGAAGAGTTCAAAGAGAAAGTAGAAGAGGAGAGAGGAGTTGTGATTGACGTCCGATCCAAAATAGAGTACGACGAAGGCCACCTGAAATTAGCCGATGAGATGATCGACTTCAATGCCGGTGAGTTTCACAACAAAGTGGATTCACTGGACAAGGATAAAACCTACTACCTCTACTGCCGGTCAGGAAATCGAAGCGGCCAGGCTGCACGCCTGATGAAAAGCAAAGGGTTTGAAAATGTCTACAACGTAGGCGGATTTGATGAACTTGCCCGCAGCGGTTTAGATACTGAGTAATTAATAGCAAGGCCACTTCGTGAAACATCGAGACTTCGTATCCTCGTGGCAGAAAAAATTAGATCAATTCAACTATGCGGTGAAGTGATCTTTAGTGAATTTAAATCAAAAGCAGAAAGATAAAACCATGGATTTAAGCATACCCAAGAAAGAGCTGGAAGAGATTGAATCAGCCATTCAGAGCGATGAGAGCGTAGTTGGTATCGATGCCAAGAAAACACACGTGATTATCATCCACATGCTCCATCAAATTCAGCAAAAGCTGGATGACCTGGAAGACAGAATTGAGAAGCTGGAGAATTAGGCCTCCGTTAAGCTGCCATTTGCGGTCGGAGGGGTTGATACTAAATTAAAAATAACCCGTCTAACCGCCTGGTATGATCATAAGTTAAAAAAGTTAGTTCTCTAGGCCGCGGAACGTGTGTGAATCCAACAACCGGATGACCATCTGCTCAACGTTCTGCGGCCTTTCTTGTTCCGTAGGGACAAAATATAGGTAGATTCAT
>NZ_JAWLDW010000141.1:0-6311 GCF_041686455.1 Rhodohalobacter sp. | reverse complement strand
ATGGAACAGCCGGGCTGCCTGCATACCAATATGGATCTGTATAAATGGGCCTATAAATTCTATCCGTGGATTTCGAGCGAGATAGTCCGAAAAGCGTTCTTCAATGCGGTAAAAACCCGGAAAGTGGACATGCAGGCGAGTCCTTATGATGCGCGTGAGTTTGGCCTGGAGCCGATCAAGATTGAGACAGAAAAGGGGCGTAAAGTTTACCTGAAAAAGCAGACTGAAATATTTGAACGATCGATGCCCATCCGGAAAGAGCTAATCGAGGTGATGGAAGATTTGTTGGTGCGAGTGGATTGATTTGATCGACCGACAACCCTCCAAGGGTTCGAAACCCTTGGAGGGTTATCCAGATGCTAAAATGGGATGATAATTTCCCTAGGTCTTTTGTGTCTGCTTCTTTAAATCAAAGCATTAAAAAATTATTCTTCTTTTCTCAGCTCTTTGATTAGTTTTTTGGGATCTTGCCTGTTATCCCAAAAGGCGGTGATGACAATATTATTTTTGATAATTTTATAAAAAATGCTGAAATGCCCAAGTGATAGAACTCTTGTGTCTGGATAATCAGCTTTTTGACCTGAATACGGATGAGATAATAATTACTCTATACGTTCTTCGGATTCATAAAGTAGTGTTAAGGAAAAATCGGAAGACCCGGTTCTTTCAACCCAGTACTTTAAGATAAATCGACGTTAATTTGCTGCAGTTTTAGTCCATATTACTTCTCTCGAAGCCATTCAATATCATCTCTGTTTAACTCTCTTTGTGATATCAACTCCCCTTCTTCAATATCCTTATCACTCATCTTAAGCATTCGTTTCTGCTCTTCCGTCAATGTCACTTCATCTTCTTCCGAAGTCGATGATTCCAATAACTGATCAATCCGGGCAAGAAGTGTTTCATTTTTGCTTGATAAGATCTTATCGATAAGTCGGTGCTTGATCTCTTTTTCAGAACTCATAAACTGATTTGTATTGTTAGACCAATAATCAATAAAAGTAAACGATTAATCCAACATTGAATTATAATGTTTACAGAATGCAATCGAAAAATCTCGATATTACTTAATTTAACTCTCGTATCGACAATTAGGTCTTATTATTTTTTAAAGAACTAAAAATTTTACTCAAAACCCTCCAAGGGTTCGAAATCCTTGGAGGGTTGATTTGGAGGTTTAACGGCTTCTTTTAAACCGGAAATGAAATCTTCCCAAAGTGGATGTTTTGTTCAGATCCGTATTTGGTGTGAATGTTAAATCCGGACCCGGTTACTGTTTCATTCGCCAAAACTGCAAAAATAACAGCTTCCTTCACATCAGCTGAAAAACCGAGCTCTGAAAATTCACAAACATCAGCTTCATCTAAATAGTGCGAAATTCTATCCATCAAAAAGCGATTATGCGCGCCCCCCCCACTGGGATAAATCATAACCGGTAGATTTTCCGGTATATGATGTTGAATATTCTGAGCGATCGTTCTGGCTGTCAGTTCTGTAACCGTAGCCACCATATCTTTATCCGAAATATCGGATCCGGAAAATCCGGCCAATTCTTCTTTCTCTTTGATCCACTTCAAATTGAAATATTCCGGACCAGTTGATTTTTCATCCTCACTTTTGAACCAATCGTCCTCAAGCATCTTGATCAATAGCGGTTTGATCACATTCCCGGATGCCGCGATTTTACCTCCCTTATCAAATGGTTTATCAAATCTGGATTTCATTACGGCATCCATCAACGTGTTACCGGGGCCGGTGTCTGTAGAAAACTTTTTCAAATCCTTCACGTCAGCTGCCGGCATGAACGTGTAGTTTGCAATTCCACCAATGTTCAAAAGAATCCGGTGTTCTTTTTTGTCGGTAAATAACCACTCATCAACCAGCGGTGCCATCGGCGCACCCTCCCCGCCGAACGCGGTATGTTTCTGTCGAAAATCACTGATGGTAAGAATACCGGTATTTACAGCTATGTGATCCCCATCTCCTACCTGAAAGGTTGAATTCAATGGAGTCTCTTCACCGTTGAGATCGCGATTAGGCAAATGGTAGATGGTCTGACCGTGGCTCCCAATGCAGTCCACTTTCTCCGGCTTGATACCCCACTCAAACAGAGCTTCTACAATCATATCTGCATGAAGCTGTCCCAGCCAGGTGTGTACATAACATAAATCCCTTAATGAAACTTGATCAACAGAAGTTACTTTTCGGAGCTTCTCCCTATCATTTTTGTGATAGGGTTTGGTAACAAATTTCAACAAACTCACTTTGGTCTCAGGACCACTCCCCTCAACCTCGCAAAGTGCAATGTCCAATCCATCCAGCGAAGTACCCGACATTAGCCCAATAACCGTTCGTGTTTCCTTCTCTGCAATTTGTGCTAATTTTTTAATGGATGGATTCATATTTTGGGCTTACTTAATAATTCATTGTGATGAACTTTCAATATCGCAAACAATCTCTAAAATATAGATCGAAAGGAACAGATGTCTGAACAAAATGAAGAAGAAGCTCTATCGGCCTGGCAGGAAGATGTTGAATTTTTAGTCAACATCCTGAAAGAGAGTTTTGAATCGACCGATGTTACGTATTCCGTTGATGAACACAATAATGTTCTTTATGTGGAGCTGGAGGGATTGCAAGACTACTCCGATGAGGAGATTATTGAAATAGCAGAGCCAATTTTTGAAACGGCAGATCTCGATTTTGAAGACATTATACTACTGCCATTATCCTAAAGTTTATAAAAAGTTGATAATAATGGCTGCTATTGCTCCTGTTAAAATCAGTGCAATAATCAACAGTAAACCGTCTCTGGCAATCAGTGCCAGTCCAAATACGGTAAGAGCGGCTCCTGCAGCATTTGCGCTAAAAGGTACAAGTTCCATGATCGGCATCACTGAAGCGATCATCAAGCACATAAAGGCGATTATATAAACAGCTGTGTCTTTGACTAGCAACCCGAACCTGGGTTTTAACAGCTTATCGATCCATTTTGCAGGTGTCTGCAGCCACTCAACACCTTTATTCATTTTTTTACCGGAAACAGATCGTTCAAGTAAAAATTTCGGCAGCCAAAAGTGCTCCCTGCCAAACAGTAATTGAACTGAAAAGAGAAATACAATGGCTCCCAGAATAGTTGGAACTCCCGGAATATCTCCAATAATCGGTGCAAGAGTTAAAAGTCCGGCAATTAATAACAGCGGGCCATAAGAACGATCGCCCACCATTTCGATGATCTCTCCAACTGAAACATCCTCATCTTTTTGAGAAATTTCATGAATTCTGTTAAGAAGTTCCTGAAGAGATTGAAATTCATTTTGCTCAGTCATAGACGCCAAATCTATCAGAATCTCCACACTATTGAAAAGCCCAAATGATACTATGAGAGGAAATTCAGTTTATATTGTCAACAGTGAACAGTACAGTAGGGACAAATTGTATTAAAATGAACTTCTAAATTAAACTCTGATGCACTGCCAACCTGTTCCACTGTTGACACTGTAAATCAGCATTCACTCAAACTAATTGGAATATTTACTGCCAGACCGCCATCTGATGTCTCTTTATACTTCGTTTTCATATCCTGAGCGGTCTCCCACATCGTTTTCACAACCGCATCCAAGGGTACTCTCGCTTTATCAGGATCGCTGTGAAGTGCAAGCTGTGAAGCCGTAATCGCCTTGATGGCTCCCATTGTATTCCGCTCAATACAAGGCACCTGCACCAATCCTCCAATCGGATCGCAGGTCATTCCCAGATGATGTTCCATAGCAATTTCTGCCGCCATCAGGCACTGATCCACGCTACCGCCAAGTGACTCCGTTAAACCGGCAGCTGCCATGGCGGACGACACTCCGATCTCGGCCTGACATCCACCCATCGCTGCGGAAATCGTTGCTCGTTTTTTGAAAATACTCCCGATTTCTGAGGCCGTCATCAGAAAATTACTCACCATGTCTTTGCAGTGATCCCGTTTAAATGTCACCAGGTACTGAAGCACAGCCGGAATCACTCCTGCAGCACCGTTGGTTGGTGCCGTAACCACACGGCTAAAAGACGCGTTCTCCTCATTCACGGCCAGCGCAAAACAGCTTACCCAGTCGAGGATATAGGCAAAATCATCACCACCATTTCTAATCGCCTCACGCCACTCGTGATAGTCGCTGTATTTGCGGTGATTAAGTAATCGATTATTTAGGATCGAAGCACGCCGCATCACCTGGAGACCTCCGGGCAGATATCCCTCTGTGTGACAACCACGATAGATACAGGTGCACATAACTTCCCAGATTTTCAGAACAGCTTCATTTGTCTCCTCTTCCGAACGCCACTCCTTTTCGTTCAGAGCCACAACCCCGGAAATCGGAAGTCCGGTCTCTTTACAGGCAGCTTTTAAATCGGCAGCAGAATCGATTGGATAGGGCAACGGGATGTCATCTGTTTCGGAACGATCCTCCTCACCTTCCTTCACTACAAATCCGCCACCAACTGAGAAGTAGGTCTCTTTTTCGAGTGTGGTATCGTTGAACCGTGCAATAAAAGTTAGGGCATTGGGATGAAACGGTTTGATTTCGTCTTTTAGAAAGTGGATATGATTTTCCGGGTTGAAATCGATCCATCCCTTCCCCCCAAAGTTGAGTTTCTTCTCCTGTTTGATTTTATCGACAGTGGGATCAATTTGATCAATCTCAAAATCGACGGGATCTTTCCCACTCAGACCCAGCATCAAGGCGATGTCGGTTCCGTGTCCCTCACCGGTTTTAGCCAGTGATCCAAAAAGCTGAATTTCCAAGTGCTCGATTTGATCCACCCGATCGCCAATCACATCGATAAAGCGAGTTGCTGCTTTCCACGGACCTAAGGTATGTGAGCTGCTCGGGCCGATCCCGATTTTAAACATGTCCAATACTGAAATGGACTCCATAATGGTAGACGATTAAATTCCAATAAACTGTGTGCGGGTTGAAAATAACTCCTTTTCAGCCATTCTCCATACCGTATTTTAGCACATCAAGTTAACGTCATTAAATCCCGGAATTTATGGAATTGCTAATTTTTTAATCCAGGCAACCTTCGGTCCGGCGGGTATCCACAATGGAAAAAATCTTCCATTCACCGGCATTTCGGATCAGGTTCATACTGTTCACTCCACAGTGACTAAACTCCACACCTCGATAAAAATGGTAGTCCATCCAGGCAGTGGCCAAATCTCCATCAACATTTACGGAGATGTAGAGAATCTCCTCAATCAAGGTTCCCGGTTCAGATCCCTCAACTGATTCAATAAAACTGCTGATATCGGTTTCATCCAGTTCAGTTCCGGTTTCGGTGGATCTGACGGTGTGCAGAGTTGCATTTTCGTCCAGTACAGATCGCAGTACATCGCCGTCTGCCGCCTCCATTCCTTCAAATAACGTCATGATCGTTTCACGAACGTCATCTGATTCATCCATCGATTCTTCAAATGATTGAGCCATTATTGGAGAAGTGGATAAAAGTATCAGCAGGAACCAAGTGAGCTTTTTCATTATGTAGAGATTGATTTATTGGTCAAAGGATTTTATTCATCACAAGTTACAAATCGGGAATGTTATTTCTTAATTCGTGAAAACATTTGGATTGAATCTACTGTATTAGTATACTCATACAGTAATAAACAATCTAACTCCTATGATTCAACTCAATAACATTTCATTCTCCTTCAAAAAAGGAGAACCACTTTTTAACGATTTGAACTGGTCACTTCAGCCCGGAAAAACGTATGGCCTACTTGGGCTAAACGGCGCCGGCAAAACCTCTCTTTTTAATATCATTTCGGGAATGCTCTTCCCAAAAGATGGGGAGTGTACGTTTGATGGAAACGTCGTCAGAAATCGAAATCCACAATTTTTAAGTGAGCTATTCCTTGTACCGGAGCAGTTTGAACTTCCTGCGATGAGTGGCGACCAATATACTCAGCTTCATGCACCATTCTACCCAAGGTTTGATGAACAGCTGATGGAGAGGTCACTTTCGGAGCTGCAGGTCAATTCTAAAAAGAAGATTTCAGAGCTTTCTTTTGGTCAGCAGAAGAAATACCTGCTCTCGTTTGCCCTGGCAACACGCACCAAGCTGCTTCTGCTGGATGAGCCGACCAACGGAATGGATATCCCATCCAAAAGTCAGTTCCGGAAGCTTCAGGCCTCTCTGGATCAGCCCGATCGCTGCACGGTGATCTCAACCCACCAGGTACGGGATTTGGGATCTATGATTGATCATGTGACGATCCTGAAGGATGGTAAAATTATATTTAATCACTCTTTGGACGAGAT
>NZ_JAWLDW010000140.1:0-6321 GCF_041686455.1 Rhodohalobacter sp. | reverse complement strand
GCAGGAAGCCGAACATTCGTAGTTTCAGGTGGCAATCCGGTGTTGAAGACCCTTTAATATAACATCCCGTCATTTCACTGGTGGAACAATACTAGTAGCTTTCAAGGATCTGAATTGCCTTTTGAGCATTTTCAAAATCTTCCGGTTTGCCAACATCGAGCCAGTATCCCCAGAAGGGAAATGAGATGACTTTTTTTCCTTTTCCAACCTGTTCCTCAACAAACTGTGTTATATCTAAATAATTATTATGAGGAATGTCACGAATAAGCTGTTTTTTTAACAGGTAGATCCCGGCATTCGAATAATAGGTGTATTCCGGCTTTTCACGTATTGACGATACTTTACCATCATTCATCTCAAAAACTCCGTACGGTACCTTCACCTGGTATGGAATCGAGACAATAGAGATATCAGCATTCTGTTTCTTAAAATCCAGATAAAATTTTTCGTAATCCAGTGTGGTAAGTACATCTGAATTGGTCAGTAAAATATCATCAGATTTGAATGAATCAATTAGACTTAGACTGCCGGCAGTGCCGAGAGGTTTATCTTCACGGATATACCGAATATTTATCGATTTATCATTCCCGCTACCAAAGTACGACTCAATCTGATCAGCCAAATAATTAATTGAAACGGAGAAATTTTCGACACCATAGCTCATAAGCCTGTCCATATTGTGTTCCATAATTGGCTTATGGCCAACTTTTAACAGTGGTTTCGGGGTGTCATTCGTCAGGGGTTTTAGACGTGTCCCCCTGCCGCCGGCCATTATAACCGTTTCAACCGGCAGTATGGATTTAAGCTTAGTGAGATCGTAAATTTTAACTATTTCATCTCTCTCATTAAGCATTGGGAGTAACCGAATACCCAGCAAACGGTACTCCTCCAGATCGTAGTAACTTCCCCCGTTTTTTCTTATAAAGGAAAAGTCAGTGTTCATGCAAGATTTAACAGAGTCATGAAGATTACTGCCGGCTACCAGTTTACGACGAATATCACCGTCCGTAAGTGTACCGGTCAGTTTATTTTCCGGGTCCTGAATTAATAAAGTTAACGGGCGCTCCGGGTACCTGTCAGAAATCGTATTCAGAACTATTAAGGCTTCTTCAATCGTTGAATCAGTCCTGATGTAGTTTAAATTGTATTCTTCTGTTGATTCCAACGGTTCTGCAAGATCGTTTTTGTACATGGTTTCTTCTCTTTACGTAGTTACTTACTTGCTACATTCTAAGAAAAAAAGCTCATGAAACCAGTTAAATTCCTTTAATGCCGGAGTGGTTTAACTGAAACAACGATTACACTTAATTAAGTAAGCTTTTTTCGTTGCTCAATTCAACCCGGGATATGTTTTTATACTTAAAAATCAGGAATATGATGTCGCCCTTCATGGCTGAAAATGAAGGGTATGGTAAAATCCTCTTTTATCATTCGATGCAATACCGATATTTCTAACCATATCAACGGGGAACGTATGTTCATCAAATATGTAGGTCCATTTTCTGAACGGTTTCTGAAAATCGAAATTATCATGATGAAAATTTCCATCAACTGTTTCAACAGCAAGAAAGGGCTGAGAGCCAAATGTGTCTTCACTGGATTCAACGGAAAGTTTTAACTGCCCTTCAATAGTTGTTTTCTCAAGTTTACCCTGCAATAGATTCTCTCCAGGAGTGGTAAACTCATTAAATATTGCGCGGTTAAACGCCTCTCTTACATCACAGTATTTGAATTTTACATCCGGGAAATCGGGCGAAACCTTTTTGAGAAGCTGTCGCACAGTATCCACATCCGGGGCCATATCCCGGGAGTCGTGATTCGTGAACCCCATGATTGCTGAGCCATTCGATTTTGCATAGCTGAACGCTTTTCTCACTTCTTTTTCATTGATGCATCTCATGCGCGTCCCCACATTCAGGCAACGGGCTATGTATCGCCTGCAGTTACCCGGCACCTGATAATCATCATGGTCGGGCTGGTAGATCGACCAGTCATCGGGCGCTCTCCTCCAGTCTCCAAATCGACCACCGGCCAGATCCATTTGTTCCTCTTCGTTTCGAAATGCCTGGTTTGAGAGGTCAAATGGTATCCACTGTTCCAGAAACCAATGGCTGTCGGGCCGTTCGGTGTGATAGCCGGCACGGTTCACGGATGGAAACCAGTCCCTTTCAATAATTCTTCGGGCGATAATTTCAAAGATCTTATTGTCCCGCAGGTAGGTATTTACATTCAGATGTGAAATTTTGCGATGGTGTGTTGGGTGGAAATGCCAGTGGATCTTATCAGGAGCATCCGTTTCGCGTATAAATTCGTGGTAGTAATCGTAAATATTGTGATAGCCAATATCTTTTTTTCGCGGATTGATGTCATATCCTACGTGATCCACACAATGCCAATTGTATATCCATCCACCGCCGTAGCTGTCAGGCAGTTGGTTTCGGAACTGTTTACTGCCAATCCTTTCAAGCATCTGTTCCAGCTTTCCGTAGTTGTCAATATACTCGAGGAGTTCCGGTGAGAATGCTTTGGCGATCTGCTTTTCATTTCCGCCAAGATCAAGCTCAGCATTTTGTATGTCCCTTAATGTTTCACGGGATGGAGGGAGTGTAATTCCAAAATGCTTTTCCAATCGTTCAAATGTGGCGTCCAGGCTTTCATAAAGCGGACCTTCAGTGTCTATAGAGTGTACAACATATACCACATTGTCGGTTTCAATCGCCATAATCAAAGAAAGTGTTAAAATTTTGAATTAATACTCAGGAAGCGGGCCGTGGAGGTCTGAGTTCAGTTCCAGAAGGGCCTCGTTCTGATCTAAAAAGTTCAGAACCTCTCTTGTATTAAATGGCCTGGTGTCTGAATAGAGGTTATCGTAGATCTTTTCCACAAGTTTAAAATCTTCAGGGTAATCTACGCTGTAAGAGATCTCTTTCCTTGAAAGCCCCTCTTCGGGATAGAACTTCTCTGTATTAAAAGTATCTGTATTCTTCCTGATATGAAGCGTGACATGTTCAGTGTAATCTTCAGGATTCTTTAGCGAGCGGATTATCTTATAAGATCGCCGAAGCGCATCAAGTGTAACAAGCTCACAGCCTGCGCCATGCACCGCCCCCTCACGATGCACATTGTTAATATAATCGAGATCAGGTTTGCGGTTATATCTCTCAATGAGTTGGTCAATCATCAGGGGATCTGTTAGCGGATTATCCCCGGTAATTCTGATGATTACATCTATTTCGAATTTTTCTGCTGCATGAATAAAACGTTCCAAAACATTATCTAAATCACCTCTGAAAAGTTTGACACCATTCTTGAGACATAGATCTGAGAGCTGATCATCATTTGTTCCATCAGAAGTGGCTACAACAATGTTATCTAACATATTGGAATAAGAAACCTGCTCTGTGACCCGCAGAATCAAAGGCCTTCCGAGAAGGTTTTTTACCATCTTTCCGGGCAGGCGGCTTGAATTTTGTCGTGCCTGTATGATTGCACCAAACGTTGGATTCATTTTTTTAACGGGTTTAATTTAACAGCTTTAAAATTTTGTAACCTGATTTTACGCTGCAAAGATCAGATTGATCGTGCGATTCTAGTGCTCCCATAAAGGTAATGAGCTGGTTCAGGTACATGTTTTCATCACTTAGCGCGATTTCCTGTTCAAGTTCGGTGTTTTTAAAAATCCGGACGGTTTGATCCAATATATCTCCTTCCACAACTTTGTCGGGGAAGTAAATCTTTACAGTTCTCTCTTTTAAGTGAGAGAAAAAATCGAGACTGATATGACTTTTTAGTCCGCCAGTGTGTGCAGACTGAAATTCAGCATAGTCAGGAGCTGAGATCTCCAGTTCACTAACCTGACCTGAATCAAGTTTTAGCACATCAATATCACCAAACAGGTGCTGATTGTAATCCAGTTCATGAACGAGTTCATTAACCACGCCGCCTCCTCTATTTATATCGGCAGAATAACTTTTTCGATAATCCTGACCGGGCCTCCACAGTGGGAAATAAGAAGAACAGATCGTGCGGGCATAGAATGCATCCGTCATATTGATGTTCTTCTTTAAATACTTGATAACCGGGTGGTAGCGCATGCAAAAAGCAACATGGTTTACCAGGTTATGATCATCGATTAACCCAATCAGTTCAGGAATACCTTCCGTATGGTTACTCAGCGGTTTTTCGATAAACAGATGAACCGACCGTTTGGCGCATTCTAACGCTGTTTCGATATGCTGATCTGTTGGATTTGTGACGAATGCAGCATCCGGCTGGAAGTCAAATGCAGACTCAAGTGATGTGAATTCCCTGATGCCGAGTTTGTTTTTAGTATCAGTCGTGCGATATGCTGCAAGTTCAACATCAAAATTCTGGTGTAAGAGACCGGCATGTCGGAGCCCGATTGATCCAAGACCAAAAAAGAGTATTTTCTTTCGTTTTTCCATCTTAAATAGCGGTCCATCCGCCATCTACGGTTAAGGCTGTGCCTGTGATGTAAGATGCAGCATCAGACAGAAGAAAAACAACCGGCCGTGCTACCTCTTCAGGTTTTGCCATGCGGCCAAGCAATGTCTTTTTATTGTAGCGTTTTAGGAAACTCTCATTCTGATTGTTAAAAACGCCACCGGGACAGATTGCATTAACCCGAACATTACGGCCTCCAAAATAACTTGCAAGATACTTTGAATACATCATAATGCCGGCCTTGATAGGGGTATATGCTGCAGGGGTGGTCATGTCTGTTCCTTCATAGATTGTAAAATCAGGAGCTTTCAGTGCCTGTATAGAGCTCACATTTACAATATTGCCGCCTCCGTTATTCGCCATCAATTTTGCGATCTCATTCGAGATAATGCAGTAGGAATTCATCTGAATATCCACATTCTTCCTCCAGCTTTCGACGGTGACATCTTCCAGTTTGTTTGCCCAGTCCGCAGTTCGTGGATAGGCATTGTTTATCCAGTTGTCGATCCCTTCGTATCGGTCCCATAGCTCTTTTACGAACGGCTCTATCTCTTCCAGTCTGGTTAGATCCGCTTTTTCAAAATGGATGTTTGAATGAATACTCTCAGGCAAAGATTTGTATCTGTCTTCATCAATATCCACAACGATCACACGGCTCTCGCACTCTATTAGCGACTGAGTTATGGCCCCGCCGATTAAACCGAGGCCACCGGTAATAACTGTTGTCTTATTCTTGAGTGAAAAATAATCAGGCATAATGGTCAGTTAGTATTAATAATGATTATAAAGGCTACACAAGGTCATCCCACCGGATGACGGAATCTTTTACAAGGTCATTCTTTAAGCTGCGTCCCACAACAAATTTCTCCTCATCAGGTGCAATTCCCGTTCCGGGTCGCTTAAAGGTGAGATCTTTTTCTTCAATTATATCACCCTTTTTAAGATTCCGGGCCGTAATAATACTTCGCCTCATTTTCGGCATCTTCTGTTCCTCCTCGTCGGAAATGGTTCGCCTGTAGCTCCCCATTGCGGCTGCAATATTTTTGGATTCACTACAGATATCGGTCATCTCTTCAGGGTTGGCCGATATCATATGATCCCATCCGGGAAGGTCTTTGTCGATCGTGAAATGCTTCTCAATAAGGCAGGCCCCCAGGGCCACTGAAGCGAGCGGAATGGCGGAGCCGATGGTATGGTCCGAAAAGCCCACCGGGTAGCCAAATGTCTGCTGAAGCATTGTAATATTACGGAGGTTTACATTCTCCATCTTTGGCGGATATACTGAAATACAGTGCAGAAGCATAATCCGCTGGTTCCCGGCATCTTCAAGGGTTTGAATGGCCTGTTCAATTTCTCCAAGCGTAGCCATGCCGGTTGACAGAATAATGGGTTTATCGAATTGAGCAAGATACTTCAGCAGGCGTAAGTTGTTGATATCCATAGATGCGACTTTGAAAAAAGGAACCTCTAAGTCGTTCAATAGATCGGTTTCACCCTCAGAGAAAGGCGTGGAGCAAAAATCCACCCCTTTGGTGTCGCAGTACTCCTTTAATTCTTTGTGCTGATCTTCCCGAAGGTAGTACTCTTCCACCATCTCGCGGAGGGACCCCCAGTGCTTTTTGGGATCGTCAGTGTAAACAGTATTTGCCTCGTACTCCTCCGTGGCAATGAGCGATTCCGGTGTCCAGCTTTGAAATTTTACAGCATGTGCCCCGGTTGCAACAGCCGCATCGATGATCTTTCGGGCAAGATCCATGTCGCCATTATGGTTGGAGCCGATTTCGGCGATGATGTATGGAGCAGTGAAATTTTCAACAGTAAAATCGGGTGTCAGGTTAAATTTCATGGTGAATGTTT
>NZ_JAWLDW010000139.1:0-6339 GCF_041686455.1 Rhodohalobacter sp. | reverse complement strand
GTAAATTGAATAATTAGAATCTTTTTCTTTCGCCGTGTTGCACTTATTACTTGAACTCAGATTCCATAAATATTACCCATAGCAACATAACCGTCTCTTCAGAGAGGTAACATGTGGTAGAACTTGTTGAGCAAACATTTGATCCCGTGCCGTTAGGTACGGAATATGGGTAGTATAAAAGAAGTTAAAAAATATCCCACGAGTCCCGCAGGGACGACTCACATAAGATCTTTTAATAACCACAGTCCCATGTATCATTAAAAAAAGAGGGGAGAAAATGGCCAATACCTACACTCAAATCCACATTCATGTAATCTTTGCAGTTCAAAACAGACAAAGTCTGATTCATAAAAAATGGCGCGCCGATTTGTTCAAATATATTTCCGGAATCATTACAAACCATGAGCACAAAGCCCTTCAAATCAATGGAGTTGCTGACCATATTCACCTTTTGATTGGATTCCGTCCCACACAAAGCTTATCCGAATTGGTGAAATATGTTAAACAGGATTCCTCCAAATGGGTTAATCAAAATAAATACATCAACGGCCGGTTTTCCTGGCAAAAGGGTTATGCAGCTTTTTCACATTCCGCCTCTCAGGTCTCACAGGTAATTCGGTATATCCAAAATCAAGAGATGCATCACAAAAAGGAAAGTTTCCGTGAGGAGTATCTCGATTTTCTAGACAAATATGAGGTCGATTTTGACGAGCGCTATATATTTAAACCGGTATCGTAGATTCATGTTGCGTACCTAAAGGCACGCATAAAGAAAGATGGGTTCTCGGCTATTTCTACCCATGTTTTGTCTCTATGAGACAATAACTCCCTTAAGGTTTCGAGGTCAAAAATTTACAAGTAATTTAAACCCGCTAAATCCGTCTTATTTGCCACGGCAAACAAGCATATATGCATGACAATGAACCAACACATTGCCGTCTGCTATGGAGTATGAATCTACGTCCTTTTATAATTCTTCATTTTTAACCTTGGTTTAAAAATGTCTCGTCAGAGACGTGACATGGGTAGAGTTTAGACCATAAATTCAATGGACCCCGTGCCTTTAGGTACGGAATGTGGGTGGAAAAATAAGGCCGAAAGATGAAAAAAGTCCCGTCAGGGACGACACCCTTCCCGCTCAACAAATCCGACGAACAATTCTTCTTATCTTCAACTAAATTGGCAATATTGCTGATGAACCCATTTAAATAACACCCTGATTCAAAGATGAAACCTAAATCCCTTCTCATCATCGGTTCCATTTTCATGGCTTTTGCCGTTGCGTTCGGTGCCTTTGGCGCACACATCGTACAGGATATGCTGACGCCGGAGCGTTTTGAGGTTTATAAAACCGGTGTTGAATACCATTTCTACCACGCCATCGGTCTGCTTCTGATCGGGGTCGCATCGTTTCACCTTGAGAAATCTGCCTGGCTTATATGGAGTAGCCGGCTGATTATTATCGGAATCCTCATTTTCTCCGGCAGCCTCTACATCCTTACACTTACCAATACAGGCTGGCTCGGTGCAATTACTCCTCTTGGTGGTGTAGCGTTTATTTTGGGGTGGAGTTTCTTTGCCGTGAGTGCTTCCAAAGAATCAAAAAATCAAAACTAACCTATAGCCGAAATCTGTTTCTTATGGGGCTGAAGGCAGACCGAGACTCATTAAGTCCATTCCGGAATAGGAAAAGCATTTTACATCTAATTACTGCGCAATTATTACTAATCTGAGTACATTTGACAAATGTCCAATACAAATTTCATACTACTCACTTTTGCACTATTTCTGCTCTCAGGCACAGATTTAAACGCAAAACAGGCTAGCTCCAATGACGGGGACTATAGCATCAGGGCTCACAAGTTGTCAGATAATGAATCTGTTCAACTCGATGGTCATTTGAATGAATCGATATGGCAACGCATACTTCCAACAAAAAACTTCACCCAGAAGGATCCACAAGAGGGGGCAGAACCTTCAGAAGAAACTGAAATCTACATCGCATACGATGAGGCAAATTTATACATCGGTGCAATGCTTTACGACAGCAATCCTGATCAAATCCTGGCTTATCAAAAACGGAGAGATCAGGGGCTTGGAGCTGACGACCGATTTATGTGGATTCTTGATACGTTTAATAAGGGACGGAATGCCTATTTTTTTGAGACAAACCCCGCTGCTCTTCGCGGTGACGGCCTGCTAACTGTAGGTCAGGGCACCAGTCTGAATAAAGCCTGGGACGGTATATGGGATGCCAAAACTCAAATAACCGACCAGGGCTGGTCTGTTGAAATTCGTATCCCATTCAGATCACTCGATTTTGATCCGGAAAACACAACCTGGGGCATCAACTTTCAGCGCACGATCCGAAGAGTAAATGAAGAAATCCTCTGGTCTGGATGGAAACGAAATCAGGGACTTTTTCGGCCTCAAAATGCAGGAATCCTAACCGGTCTCACCAACTTATCTCAGGGACTCGGTCTGGAAGTTAAACCATATGTAACCGGTACCCGGAATATGAGCGATCCTTCCGGCGAAGAACGTTCCATTGACAAATCCATGGATGCAGGGTTTGATGTATCGTACAGCTTCACCCCAAGTGTTCGAGCTTCATTGACAATAAATACTGATTTTGCTGAAACAGAGGTAGATCAACGGCGGGTAAACCTCTCCCGTTTTCCGTTACGATTCCCGGAACAGCGTGATTTTTTCCTTGAAGGTTCCGGAATTTTCAGCTTTGTACCGGCAAGCGGTGTTGAACCATTTTTCAGCAGACGGATTGGGCTCGTTGGCGGACAACCAGTCCCCATCACCGGTGGTCTGCGCATTTTGGGCAGGGAAGGCAATACCAATATTGGACTTTATCAAATCAGAACAGGAGAAAGTGATATTAGTTCGACTGAAGACTTTACGGCTGCACGCCTTTCTCAAAATATCTTTTCGGAGAGTTCAGTAGGGCTTATCTATACTCGCCGAGGGCAGACCGAAGACACACCATTTGATACAGGCCATACTTTAGGAACGGATCTTGAATTGGGAACATCTTCATTTCTCGGAAGCAAGAATTTACAATTTCAAGCCTTTTTTGTCTGGCATAACGAAGAAAACCCCGAGATATCAAGTCAGGTTTGGGATCGTACAAGCAGAGGTATTCGACTTAACTACCCGAACTTTCCTTTTTACAGCTGGGTATCCTACAGGGAATTTGGCTCATCATTTAATCCGGCTGTCGGGTTTACTCGCCGGAATGGTTTTCGAAGGCTTCAGCCAACCGCAGGGTATAACTGGGTCTTTTCCGAAAATCCAGTTCTCCGATCCTGGGAGATTCAATTACGATATGAACACCTCACTAATCTCGATTTTGAACCCGAAACCATAAATGCCACTCTAACTCCCGTTGAAATTCAGTTTGAAAGCGGAGAACAGATTGAATTAAGCGTAAGCAGATCCTTTGAAAAAATCTATGAAGGGTTTGACATCCTGCGTGATGGAACTGTAATTATCCTTCCGGGGAATTACAAAAACTGGGGTGTAGATGCCGAATTTGAAACAGCCAGCTTCAGAAGAATATCAGGGGAAATCGAGTATAGCTACGAAGGTTTCTGGACAGGTACCCGACAGGGTCTGCAACTTGGAGGGACCATTCGGCCCTATATAGGCATCAATCTTTCTGCCAATTGGTCGAATAGCCGGGTAGAACTTCCTGAAGCATCATTCACTACCAACCTGTTTGTGATTCGAAGCAATATTGATTTTACTCCCGATATTGCCTTTACACAAATCGTTCAATATGATGATTTGAGTGATCTTCTTGGCCTCTACAATCGATTTCGTTGGACCATCACTCCGGGCTCGGATCTGTTCCTGGTTTTTTCTCGTAATTGGATAGATACAGGTAATCGACTGGAAGCGATTCAATCTCAGGCTGCTGTAAAAATCAACTATACGCACCGGTTTTGATTCACTTGTGATGCCAAAAATGTACTTCTTACACTCTTTTTGACAGCCAGATGATGTGGATTCTGTGAGTAGCTAAAGCACATAATTACTCATACTTAATTCATTTAAACCTTTTATTTTAATTTGTATAACTGTTTTGAGAGTTATCGTAGATAAACAGAATCACACATACATAAATGTCACCATCAGACAATCAAAATAGCCGGAACAACAACCATCTTCTTTTAGACAGTCTTACTGCCCTCCTGCTTTTTGCAGCCGTTGTCGGAAGTGCTTTCTGGGTAATCGGTGATATGTCTGATGGATCTGTCACCGTTTTTCATGTATTTGTCGCCGCGTCAATCACAGCCGTCGCAACCGGTTTCGGAGCTCTTCCTTTTCTTTTTGTAAAAAAATTTGACAACATATGGCTCGGAATTGGAAATGCCATGGCAGCCGGCCTGATGTTCGGGGCCAGCATTGGTTTGGTATATGAAGGATTTACAACAGAAGGAGTAACCTACTCTTACCTGAGAGTTATTGTAGGAGCTTCACTAGGCGGTATCCTGGTTTACTTTTCTCAAAAATTTCTCAACAACAGAGAAGAAGACTACTCCATTGGTAAGGTACAGGGTGCAGATGCCATTAAAATGCTGATGATTGTGGGAATCATGACTGTTCACTCTTTTGCTGAAGGAATCGGTGTTGGCGTCTCATTTGGTGAAAGCAACACATTTGGTGCATTCATTTCTATCGCTATTGCAATTCATAATATTCCTGAGGGCCTGGCCATTAGTTTGATTCTGATCCCAAGAGGAACAAGTGTTCGAAAAGCTGCATTCTGGAGTATTTTCAGCAGTTTACCTCAACCTCTAATGGCCATTCCGGCCTTCCTTTTTGTATTGATATTTAAGGAGTTTCTTCCTTTTGGACTGGGGCTCGCAGCAGGCGCTATGTTCTGGATGGTTTTTAAAGAGTTGATCCCGGAAGCTAAAGAAGAACTGGGCATAAAGCAGATTTACATTATCATGTCAGTTACGGCAGCTGCAATGATTATATTTCAATTTGTCATCGAGGGGTAGCAATCATATGGCACATTCTCATACTCACAGTTATAGCGGCAAAACGATTTCTCGTCTCTGGATTACTTTTTTCCTGAATCTTGGAATTAGCGTCGCTCAGCTTATCGGCGGATTCCTGTCCAACAGTATGGCGCTCATCTCCGATGCGGTTCACAACCTAAGCGACACCGGCTCAATAGGTGTATCGCTCATTGCCAGAACATTTGCCAGGAAAGATGCCAATAAGCAGATGACCTTCGGCTATAGGCGGGCCGACATAATCGGCGCCTTTATCAACCTTATCATACTGGTAGCTGTCTCACTATTTCTGATTAAAGAGGGAATAGAAAGATTTTTACAACCTCAGGAAATAGATGGAAGTATTATGTTTTGGGTTGCCCTGGTGGGTCTGACGGGCAACGTTCTTTCCGTTTATATTCTCCATTCTGATTCAAAAAGCAGCCTGAATATAAAAAGTGCATACGTTCATCTTATTGGAGATGCGGCTGCCTCCTTTGCAGTCATTGCCGGTGGTGTTTTAGTTCTGTACTATGATCTCTTTATCGTTGACCCGATATTAACTATCGGAATAGCAATTTATATTATGTATTCCAGCTATCGAATGCTTCAGGAAACCATCTCTATACTGATGGAGGCCACGCCTGAAGATGTCGATATAGACTCCATCAAAAATGAGCTGGAGTCCGTTTCAAATGTGAAGGATGTGCATCACATACATGTCTGGAAAATCGACGAACATCACAAAATGTTGGAGTGCCACGTCTATATTGACGAGTCGCAAAGCAACAAAATCGAAAAAATTAAATCGGAGTTAAAAGATCGGCTTTCCGATCGTTTTGATATCACTCACTCCGCCATAGAGTTTGAGCTGAAACCCTGCGAAAGCAGTACTCACCACTCCTGATTAACTCGATGCACATTTTAATACAAAATGATTTTTACGGATGAATATTGAATCTTTTCACGACTATTGCCTTTCCTTTTCTGGAATAGCCGAAGAATTTCCGTTTGATGAGACTACACTAGTTTTTAAAGTGATGGGAAAGATGTTTGCCTTTTGTGATGTGGATGAGTTTGAAAGCATCAATTTAAAATGCGATCCAGTAAAAGCAGTTGAGCTGAGGGAAGAGTATCCCGGGCTGGTTGAACCGGGTTATCATATGAATAAAAAACACTGGAATACAGTAAGCATGCAGGGAAATCTGCCGGATGATTTAATCAAGAAGTGGATAAAGGATTCTTATGATCTTGTGGTGGCAAAGCTGCCAAAGCACGACAGGGAAAAGCTCTAGATATTTATTGAATCAAAACAGACATG
>NZ_JAWLDW010000138.1:0-6345 GCF_041686455.1 Rhodohalobacter sp. | reverse complement strand
GACATGTCGCCGAACCAGGTGTAACCCCATTTTACGGCCCACTTATCATATTCACCAACGCGCGGGAAGAAGTTGGTTACTCCGTCACCGGGCTGTGCGATGTAATTGAATCTGGCATAGTCCATGATAGATGGAGCTGTACCGTGATTGGACGTGTAGGTTGGGGATCGAAGTGAATCGACCGGAACAGCGGCACTGGAGCCAAAGTTATGAGGAAGACCGAGCGTGTGACCCACTTCGTGAGCACCAACAAATCGTATTAGTTCTCCCATTACTTCATCGTCAAACTGAACAGTACGTGCTTCAGGGTTGGCAGCTGCCGTCTGGATGAAGTACCAGTTTCTGAGCAGACGCATCACGTTGTGGTACCACCCGATAGCGGAGGTCATGATTTGACCGGATCTTGGATCGTGAACATGAGGACCAAATGCATTTTGGATCGGTGATGCAAAATACCGGATGGTCGGATAGCGAGCATCTTCAAGGCTAAAGTCCGGGTCGTCGGTGGGTGCCATTTTTCCGTAAATAGCGTTCTTGAAGCCGGCTTCTTCAAATGCCACCTGCCAATCATCCACACCCTGGATCAGCCACTCTCTCCACTCTTTAGGAGTTGCAGGGTCGATGTAAAAAATAATCGGTTCTTCCGGTTCAACAAGTTCACCTCTCATATAAGCTTCCTTGTCTTTTGGAACCAGTTTCCAGCGGGTAATATGGCTGACCGGTTTTGCACGATGCTCTTCAGTGCCAAAGTCTGTCTGGCTTGCAGAGAAATAACCTACACGAGCGTCAGGTTCGCGGCGCTGCATGGGTTCTTCAGGAAGAAGGTGCATGCTGTGATTGATCTCAAGTGAGATGGTATTCGCATCCGAGTTAGACGGTGGATTCTGAGCATCATAGGTGAGTATGTGTCTCGCTTCTACGTTTTCCGGAAAACTGCGAATCTCTTCAATAAAGGTTCGGTTGCCATCAACACGGCGTACCTGATACTGGGATCGATTACCTTGCTGTAGGCCAAGAGCCGGTACATCGGTTGTAAACAGGCTTGTTATATCAATCACAGAGCCTGTTGAATCTTCATTTAAAGCTGCAATATCGAAAGTTGCGAGAATGGGCTCGAAATTAGAGTTTCTTACAGCTTCATAAATGGGAAGTGTATCACTTGCCGTATTGCTGAATGAAACCCGGCGCATAAGGATTTTATCATCCCGCTTTTCCCAGCGAAGAACCTGGGTATTATTTTTCATACCTCCGTATGCAATTCCGTCTGCTGTTTTTGCAATTCGTGAAACCATAAGCATTTCACGGTCCAGCATTTCATCGGGTATTTCGTAATAGTATGTAGATTTGTCTTTGTAGACATTGAATAGCCCTTCGTCTTTCTCGAAGTCATCTTTGATTACTTCAGAAAATGCTTTAGGTCCCTCGGAAGATGGAGCTGCTCCCCGGTCCGGGCGTTCTGATGCACCATCAGGACTTTGAACGCTGTCTGTACTGGCACAGCCGGCGATCAAAAACGCAGCAAGAAGCATTACTGAAAGTTTTTGTACGATATTTATCATAAAACGTATGTATTAGTTATGGTTAAGCCTTTGGTAATTATCATTTCAAAATATCCAAGATGAATGTAAAATGATGATAATAATATGGTTTTCGAAGAAATGTTTACTGAATGAAAAGCATCTGAAAACCATTACCTTAAAAGAATAACACACAATCGATTACAAACATGAACACAAAGAAAATTGAGTTTGAAGGAGCAACGGGTGAGTCTCTCGCAGCAAAAATTGATTATCCCGAGGGTGAGCATATAGCGTGTGCATTGTTTGCACACTGCTTCACCTGTTCAAAAAATTTGAAGGCCGTCGGAAACATTGCAAAAGCGTTAAATAAAAAAGGAGTAGCCGTTTTACGTTTCGATTTTACGGGTCTTGGCGATAGTGAGGGAACATTTGAAGATACCAACTTCAGTTCCAATGTTGAAGATCTTGTTGCGGCTTCCGAATATATGGGAAAAGAGATGAGTTTGCCGTCAATCGTGATCGGTCATTCTCTGGGCGGAGCTGCTGTAATTCAGGCTGCCCATAAAATGGACTCAGTTAAAGCGGTAGCAACAATTGGTGCTCCGTCTGATCCAAAACATGTTGAGAGGCACTTTGAGTCGAAAAGAGAGGAGATTGAAGAGAAAGGGTCTGCAATTGTGAATCTGGCCGGGCGGCCGTTCAGAATTAAGAAACAGTTTCTTGACGATTTGGAGAAAACTAGAATGGATAAATATATTGAAAATTTAGACAGGGCATTAATGGTGATGCACTCACCGATGGATGATACGGTGGGCATCGATAATGCCGCCCATATTTATAAAACTGCAAAGCATCCAAAAAGCTTTCTTTCTCTGCATGAGGCAGATCATTTGTTGATGGATGAGGCTTACAGTCTTTATGCGGGTTCAATTATCGCCGAGTGGTCGACGATCTATATCTAAACTTTGTTACATTCATCGATAAGCAAAACAGTTAATCAAACTCAATATTTACATTATGACTAAGTTATTTATTTCAACATTTACCGCACTGTTAATTTTCGCATCCTGCACTCAGGTTGAACAGGAAGAGATGGATATGGATTACGAAACTCAATCCATTGATCAGGCGGTTGTGGTAATGCACGCAACAGAAGGAAACAGCGTTGAGGGAACGGTCGTTTTTACACAAACAGATGAAGGAGTTCGGGTTGAAGCTGATATTTCCGGTTTGGAAGCAGAGTCAATGCACGGGTTCCATATTCACCAATATGGTGATTGCAGAGCGGACGACGGAACCTCCGCCGGCGGGCATTTCAACCCGGAAGATATGGAACATGGCGGGCCTGATGATGAGATGAGACATGTTGGTGATCTCGGAAATCTTCAGTCTGATGCTGATGGAAACGCTACTTCAGATTTTGTTGATTCTAAACTGCAGCTTTCTGGAATGACGTCCATATTGGGAAGAGGGGTCATTATTCATGCGGGTGAGGATGATCTTGAATCACAGCCTACCGGTGCTGCCGGAAGCCGACTTGCATGCGGTGTAGTTGGCGTGGCAAATCCGCAATAATGAAACACCTTATCACGTTTGAATTTTAACAAAAAACCCTGCCATTGAGCAGGGTTTTTTATTTCTAACAGGGATCTGTTTTTGTTAAATTGTGTCTATGAAATATCTACTCTTTGCTATTACTCTATTTACTGCTCAAACGGTATACGGTCAAAACTACAGCGACGTTGCCGGTGAATGGACCGGTTCTATAGAAATTAACGGCCAAAATCTGACTACAGAATTTACTTTCAGTTACCAGGATGGCGAACTGGACGGGACCATTGATATCCCACAACAGATGGCGTTTAATATGCCGATAGAATTCACAAAAGCGGAAGGCGACTCTCTGATTTTTCAATTTCAGACAGGAACTGGAGTTGCAGTGTTTAGAGGTATATGGGAAAACTCTGAGAGTACAATTTCAGGTATGTTTGAACAGATGAATACGAGTTATCCTTTTTCTATTGAAAAGAAGGACGATACACTTGCAGATGAAGGTGGTACATCAAATGGAACGGATATAGCCATTCAAACCCGGGCAGGCCAAGTAAGCGGTACACTATTAATGGCCGATGAGCCGGCACCTCTTGTGATTCTGTTGACCGGATCGGGTTCGCAGGACAGAGATGAAACCGTAGCGGGATTTAAAATTTTTGGTCAGCTGGCAGATTCACTTTATGAGTACGGATATTCGTCCTTCAGATATGATGATAGGGGAGTAGGGCGATCGACCGGTGAAACGGACGCAACGATTTATGATCTTGCCCAAGATCTGGAGGATATCGTCTTACATCTTCAGGAAGAATATGGATCTTCAATATCAAAAACAGTTTTGTTAGGTCACAGTCAGGGTGGGTTGGTCGCCGCAATTTCATCGGATGAAATTTCTATTGACGGTATCGTTTTTATGGGCGCCCCATTTCTGCCTGGGGATGAAATTATCAACAACCAGATTAAATCAATATCAGAGGCGCAGGGTATTGAAGATGAGATTGTTGAACAAAATCTGGAGTTTCAGCAGAGAATTTATGAAGTCGTTCGGAATGAAGATGACTGGGGTGAAATCGAGCAGGACCTGTATGACCGGCTTGAAGAACAGATTAACGAACTACCCGAACAGCAACGGGAGGCTTTGGGTGACATGGACTCATTCATCCGGAGTCAGATTAATAGACAGCTGGCGGCAGCAAAAACGGTTTGGTTTAAGTCGTTTATTGAATACGATCCGCAGAGTGACATTTCTGATCTAGGAATACCGATGCTGGCTATTTTTGGAGAGATGGATTCGCAAGTAATTGCGGAACCAAATCGAGCCAAAGCAGAAAGTCTGAAAGAAGATTCGGATTTAAATCTGACGATTGTTGAAATTGAATCTGCCAATCATCTATTTCAACAATCAAATACAGGCCTGCCCAGCGAATACGGTATGCTCGAAAAAAGATTCGCGGATGGTTTTGTGGAAGAGATAGTGGAATGGTTACGGTCTCTTTGATTTTTACTGACCGTTCACCGCGGGGACACAGAGGGCGCTGAGAATGTGCTGTTAATTGACCTGCTAGCATCTGAAGTGGAACGCAAGTTCTGCGTAAGATATTACGGGTTTTTATTAACGCTGACAGGAATCCTTCTGAAAGAGTCGGATGCGCTGTCAGGTTAATTGGAATATACCTTACCATCAACCCTTCAGACCGACTGAGTCAGTAGAGAGAGGTTTTCTTCAGGTCACAATATGTGGCCAGATGGATCAAATAATTATGGCTCTGATTCAACCCGCTCCGGATGGGGCGATAAGTTTGTAAAATCTCTGACCGGTATCTAAACACCTGCGCTCCGGAGGTGCGCTACTTCTCTTTGTACACAAAGATTTAACCTACTGCTCACTCCGGAGCAGTGGGTTGATGCGTCTCATCTGTTTTTTTACAAACATAATGCGCCTGCCGGCGCATTAGTGTGAGTTCGCATCACGTGGACAGATGGGTAAGTCTAAGGCCTGCCACGGGCACTAAGATCTGATATTCGATTGTGTTTGGAGGAAACCTATCAGCGTTGTAAAGCTACGCGACAATTGACGCTGCCAGGACTTTCGTTGCACTTCAGACGCTGGCAGGTCTATGGATTATTAACCATGAAGCCGTCTGACCAACTACAGCGGCCTGACGACACCATTCTAATTCTTCTCCGCGTGCGCAGCGTCACCGCGGTGAACTCCCTACTCAGGCTTCCAGGTTTTCATCCCGTCGCGAATGACATCGGCCAGCTTATCTACCGAAACACGATCTTGTTCCATGTTATCACGATAGCGAATGGTAACGGTGTTGTCTTCAAGTCCATCAAAATCTACTGTAACGCAGAACGGTGTACCTGCTTCATCCTGGCGGCGATATCGCTTGCCAATTGAACCGGACTCATCATAAAGTACATTGTATTCATCACGAAGTTCGAACTCAATCTTCTTAGCCAACTCCTGCAGCTCAGGCTTTTTAATAAGCGGGAAGATCCCAACTTTGGTCGGTGCCAGTTTTGGGTGAAGCTTGAGTACGGTTCTTGTATCGCCATCCACCTCTTCTTCGCGGTAGGCATCACAAAGCACCATCAGCGTGCAGCGGTCAAGCCCGATTGATGTTTCAATCACATATGGAGTATATCGTTTCTGCTGTTTCTGATCGTAGTACTCCATTTTCTTTCCGGAATACTCCTGATGACGTGTAAGGTCGAAATCAGTACGGTTATGGACACCCTCCACTTCCTGCCATCCAATAGGGAAATTAAACTGAATATCGGCTGCAGCACGAGCATAGTGTGCCAGCTTATCTTCCGGATGCGGTACGGTTCTCAGGTTTTCTTCACGGATTCCCAGGTTTTTATGCCACTCAATCCTGCTGTTGAGCCAGTTATCATAGCTCTCCTCATCATTTCCCGGTTCAACAAAATATTGCATTTCCATCTGTTCAAATTCCCGCATGCGGAAAACAAACTGACGGGCAACCACTTCATTACGGAAAGCTTTACCTACCTGAGCGATTCCAAAAGGAATCTGAACACGAGCGGTATCCATTACATTTTTAAAGTTCACAAAAATACCCTGAGCGGTTTCAGGCCGCAGGTAGATCGCGTCTTCATCACCGGATGATGTAGCGCCGTAATGCGTTTTGAACATCAGGTTAAACTGGCGCACTTCCGTCCAGTCGAATGCTCCAGATTCTGGCGCTTTGATCTCTTCCTGCATAATAATATCGTAGAGATCTTCACATAAACCTTTACGGGTACC
>NZ_JAWLDW010000137.1:0-6402 GCF_041686455.1 Rhodohalobacter sp. | reverse complement strand
TTTATTCGTTATATAGAAATTTTTCGAATCCGCCTTTGGCAGTTAATCGTAAGTTCTCATCTTTTCCTTTTATGGCCAGTTCGGTTATCGTGGTTCCTTCCATCATCACTTTGATATTATCTCGTGTTTCTGCCCATTGCTCGTGAAATGGACATGGTTTTTCAACACCACAACCCGGCAATCCTAGTGCGCATTCTGTAAAGAGAGCCGGACCGTCTATTGCCATAACGATATCCATAAATGTAATTTCATCTCCTGATCTTTTCAATCGAACTCCTCCATTTGGACCCTTAAAAGATTCCAGGACATTATCTGCTGTCAGCTGTTGTAAGATTTTAGTTAAGAAGTGGAAAGAAATCTCCAAATCATCACTCATCTTTCTTATAGGCGTAAAATCATCCGTCTTTTTAGAAGCCAGATAAAGAGAAGCTCGTAAGCCGTATATGCAAGATTTTGAAAGCAACATGTATGATCCAAAAGGTAATTAAGAGTATTTAATCTTAAACTACGGCAGGCCAACTTATTTGTCAAGTTAATTCGGAAGAATCTGTCTGAAATAATAAAAAAAGCCTGTACCTCAACATTGAGATACAGGCCTAAATTGTTAGTAATCAACGACTAGTTTGCTGCAGAGCGGCTAATTTGATCACCAAAAAACAGAGCGTTCGCAAACAGCTTATTGGTGCCGAACCAGAATGCCCTGAAGTTAGGATTATCTACAAACCCAATCACCCGGCCCGAACCGTAACTGCCTACCATGATGGATGCAGTATTCTTTATCAGCTCACGGTTATCATCAGAAATATAACCGCTCACCAGTGGGTTGCTGGTTAAGTACAGTGGCGTAGCAGCTTGATTCTCAGTGATCTGAAGAAATGTGGTGCTGTTTCTGAAAATATGCATACTATCGTTTCGGTAACCAAACATCAGTGGGTTGGTCATATCTAAATTAGCTTCAAAAATAGACCCCCCAATACCTTGTGCCCCTCTTGCGGCAGAAAGATCTTCGTAGGCAATTCTCCTATTACCAGAAGATTCCTCCTCCACTCTTTCGGCATTTAACAGCCCTTCACTGATAGCCCAGTTTACAGCACTTTTCTGAACAATTAATGTTCCTCCGGCACGGACCCAGGATTTCAGATCAGCTTTCGCACTTTCGCTAAGGTCTCCGTATCGGCCATTTACCAATACCAACCGGTTGTATCGGTTCAGATCGGTTCGTCCTACCCTGTCTTTTTCCAAAAGCGTAATCGGAATTTTATATCTCTGATCGAGTTGGTGCCATACCTCGCCCGCCTCAAGGTTACTTACCCCACTTCCTACGAGAATAGCTATACTCGGTTTTTCAAGAGCATTCAAATTTGGACTGCCTAAATCAACGCCGCTTGCAGCAAGTCCGGTTCTTAGATTATAAACGTCTACACCGTCTTCCTCAGCGACCTCCTGCATGGTTCGGAAGATGGTTGCCTCGTCTACATCCTGGATCCCCAACGGTACGACAATTGTGCCATAATTAAACTCTTTTGCGCCTGTTGAAACGACGGATTGAAACTTCTGAAATGCTGCCTGAGTTCGAACCCCAAGCTCTTGCAGCCTGTAAAGCGCACGGGGAGCATAATATTCATCCCACTCAAAAGCATAAGCGTAATTGCTTCTACCGCCGACGATCTGTCCGGATGGTTTTTCAGGTGACTCAACTCTATCTCCCATCAAGTTTGAATCAAACTGACGCTGATTCAGTTCGACGTGAGGTAGGTTAAAAGCAGATGGTAAAGTCCAGGTGGAAACATCATAAAAGAGACTGTCTGTAAACTCTGTACGCTGTTCAAACATCGCCTCTATAAACTTATACTCAGTCTGTTCAACAGGTATCACCCATGCTTTTCCTTGTTCAAAGCTCTCACCCCCCACTTCAAGATTCTGAGCCAATTCGTAAAGTTCAACATTGTGGCGGCTCATCAGATCAGCAAAGTGATAATTTTTACCGGAATCGTATGTATCCCCGATAACAAAAGCTTTTACTGAACTGCGTGACGCCTCCTGCTGTACTTCCCGATAAAACTCTCTCATATTATTATGCAGCTCCATTCGCAGGCCATTTGCCGCTTTTACTGTCGAAAGTGACGTTCTAAACTGATTTCTCACTCCAAAAGGGAACTCAACAACTCCGTGTTCACTCTCTTGCGCATGCCCGCGAGAACTCGCCTGTTCAAATAATATCCCGATTGTTCCAAAAATATCGGGATAGGTGGAACCCTTCCCATAATAGAAATCATCAAAAGACTCCTTGGTGTAGTAAAGACTTTGAATTTCATCCAATTCATCCGCATGGTACTCCCCAATCGCTGCCGTTAAATCCTGATTTCTTTGCGGAGTTAACGGATGCGTTCGGGATGGAATACCCGGCTGGAAGAAAAATGTAGAGTTTGTACCCATTTCGTGATGATCTGTAAGTACGTGTGGTTTCCACTCCTGATACATCTTAATTCGGCCACGGCTTTCCGGGTGTACAACCGGCATCCAGTCGCGGTTCAGGTCAAACCAATAATGATTGGTTCTGCCACCGGGCCAAACTTCACCAAACTCACGCGAAGCCGGATCGGAAACAGTTGTAGCACTTTTGTGCATATTCACCCAGGTAGAAAAACGCTGAAGTCCGTCCGGGTTGAATGATGGATCGAGTAAAATTACAGTATTGCTGAGAGTCTCCTCAATTTCATCTCCCTGAGCTGCCGCAAAGTGATAGGCACTTACAAGTGATGCATTTGATCCACTTGCCTCATTTCCGTGAACACTGAAACCCATATTTACAATTACCGGCATCGATTCCAGGTCGAGATTACCGGACCGTTCAGGATTACGTAAAAGACTTTGGTTCGACTTAATCTGATCGATTGAACTGTGGTTGTCCGGTGAGGTAATGGTCAATACAAGAAGCGGACGATTTTCGTAAGTCCTTGCATACTCCTGAATGGTTACGCGATCAGAAGATTCTGCAAGGGCGTACATATACTGAACCAGCTTATCGTGAGTAATGTGCCACTCGCCCACTTCATGGCCAACCACTTCTTTAGGTGTTGGGATGTCTGGGTTGTAATTAACGCCTTCCGGCAGGTAGTAGTCCAATTGGACCTGCGAAAACGCAATAGCAGGCACAATCAGAATAAGAGCAATAGATTGTAGTAGTGATTTCATGTGATAGTGTTTAATTATTCAAAAATAGAAAAGGTTGTAAGTATAGTAATCAATTACGCGCAATCTTTGAAATCCTGCTGCTTTCTGAAACAACTTTTTAAAACTTCATAAAAAAAGCGGTATCGACTTTCGCCAATACCGCTGATTAAATACTGGATTTTATTCAGAGATTTAAAATCTGAACTCAGCAGCTACCATAGATCGCATTGGCATCTCTTCTTTAGGCAACAGGTAAACGTTACTGCCTGTTTTACGTCCGGTAATGGATAGCCAGTTCAGTAGTTCAATATCGCCATTTTCAGGCTTACTGCTGTAATGAACTGTCTGCTCGGCCTCATCAAAAACGCCCCATTTTTTCTCGTCTTTAGAGATAAAAATAGTTTGAGAACGCCCCTGAATGGTTGCCTCAACAATATCGCCCAGGTTGTTGGATACTTTTCCCTCTGCTTGTTCAGAAAATTTCTCCAGCGAATTGTACATATCTTTCAGGAAATGCTTTTGTATCACATTCCATCCTTTGTCACGTAAATCCTGATCCGACAGCTCATCCGGATTAAACTCTACAGCGTCCTCTATTAATCTCCCGTAATTGTTTACTTTTTTATACATAGACAGGTTATCCTTCAGTCCCACAATTACGAGTGGATCATTTCTTTCGCGCATAATTGTTGTAATCTCTTTCTCCAACTCACGAAAATATTGCTCCACAATCACTTTTTTATCCTCTTCGCTTGCACCGTGGCCAAAGAACATTGCCTGCTGTGTTCTCGCGCCTGTATGGAACTGTAACTCTTTCTCCTGGTCCACTTCCAAATACTCCTCGACTGAAAGTGAAACATTCGCAGGTGTGATATCTTCTACATCGTCGCGGGTACACTTCAAAAGTTTTGCCTCTTGGCGACTGACAGCAAGTACGCAAAAGGTTCCGTTTGTACTCAACATAGGTAACAGCGGGGTAATTAGATGGTGATCATTCACATATACCTCGCTATCCACTTTGTAAGGAAGCTTAAAAATATCCGATTCATCTTCACTGATATAAATTGTCAATCCTTTATCTGCATGTGCCCAAAACAACGGTTTATCGAGCAATTCAAAAGCTGATTTCAAATATTCTTCGGCTTCAGCTTCTTTTTTACCGTTTTCTTTTAAAATTGATACTGCCTCTGTGAGCAAGTTTTTCAATCGAATTGGATCTTGTTTTGATTCTTCACCCGTTTTATGAGTTGGAAGAGTAATCGTCACCAAATTACTCCCATTTCTGTTAACTAGTTTATTAATCTCTTTTTCACTTACCATCCTAACCTCATCTATTACTTTAGGTTATTTGTTATGACTGTTATAAAAACATAAAAAAAATTTGAATATAAAGGTTCCACAAACTCCTCTTCTGTATACTATTTTCGCTATTTAACCGATTACTATAATGAGACTTCTACCATTCAACTTTTCTGTTTCTGAATGCTTTCAACTATATTTTATTACGTTCAGGTAACAACCTATTGATACATGAAAAATAGTCTTTTTGCGCTCATTCTTTTTGGTTTTTTCTTCACTGACTTAACTGCTCAGGTTTATTCAACCCAATATCGTTTACCCGGTTTAGAATGGCAGGAAATTCGTTCTGATCGTTTCAGAGTTATTTACCCGGCAAATTACCGTGATGAAGCCATTCGCTCCCTTTCCATCCTTGAAGCGGAGTATAGTGATATAAATAGTTATATCGGGGGTGAATTGCGGGAATTCCCATTTATTTTAAATCCTGAGAACGATCGTTCAAACGGGTTTGTGAACCCTATTAACTTCCGCTCTGAAGTTGAAATAGCACCCATGCGAGGGAAAGCTTTGAATCCGCAATCGGGCGACTGGCTTGAATCTGTTTTGCCCCACGAGCTCGTCCACGCACTGCATTTCAGTGTCAATCCTCCGGCGCTTACACGCGCACTCGGTCTTTTTTCACCGGACTTAAGAAGATCTGTTCACGCCGCAGCTCCGCTCGGTTTACATGAGGGCACTGCCGTGGAGTACGAAAGCCACGGCTCCATCCCCAACTCCGGGCGCGGGAACTACCCCTACTTTACGCACCAGTTTAACAGCTTACTGGATACGTCAGATCAATGGTCAATGGGGCAACTCTTTCATACAACAGATTATACGCTTCCCTTTAACAGGCACTATGTGGGCGGGTATGAGTTTATTCACTGGCTACAGGAAAACTACGGAGATGACACTGCAAGGGAATCCATTCGGTTTCACTACAAATATCCTTTTCTGGGATATGGTGTAGCCTTGAGATCATCCACAGGTAAGTGGCCATCAGCTCTTTACGGGGAGTTTTCCAGCCATTCGATTGAAGCTGAACAAAATAGAAGAGATGAACTGGCTGCATCAACTAAGGAACAGCCTGTTGAGTTAAATGGGAGATGCAGAAGAGCCAACCGCCCGCTTTGGGTGAATGAGAATACAATTCTTTATTTCAGTCGTTTTTGTAATAAACCCTCCGGATTTTACACATACCATTTAGACGTTAATGAATCCACACTGGCTGAAGAGGTCCAAATTACCGAAGATCATGTTTACAACTTCTCCAGCGACTCTACCAAAATATTCTTTAGCCGGTATCACTCCGATACACGTTACGACAATGTATTCCGGGGTGATCTTCATCAGTTCGACCTGGGGTCTCAGCGCAATACAAGGCTAACGGAAGGCAAGCGACTTTTTTCACCCGTTCAGGCAGAGAATGATCTGCTTTTCGCACTTCAAACAGATGCGCACACTCAAAGACTTGTGCTGGTTAATAAAGAAACCGGACAGATCGTCAAGAAGTTTAATAAGCCTGATAACAGCACCATTATCCAGATTGCACCCAATCCAGACCAACCGAACAGAATAGCGGTGGTAGGCAAGATCAATAGCGTACAAGGAGTTTGGTTCCACAACACTAATGAAACAACAGATCTGTTATCCGGCGAGCCGGACCTTGTTTTTGATAACGGCTCTATTACCGACCTTCACTGGCATAAAAACAGCGATCGCTTTCTTTTTGTAAGCGACCACTCAGGCGGTATGAACATCTATGAGTATCATGCGGATACATCGGAAATCAGGCAAATAACAAATGGAGTAACAAACAGCTATGAGCCCTCCTATTCACCCGACGGAAACGCAATTGCATTTGTAAAACAGGTTAGAAACGAAAATCTG
>NZ_JAWLDW010000136.1:0-6474 GCF_041686455.1 Rhodohalobacter sp. | reverse complement strand
TTTTTCTAAGATCTAAATTCATGATGTTACTTCGTTTAATTTCTCTGATGAAGAGCGAATCACAAGTTCCGGATGATGAACCTCGTTGCTAATACGCAGATCCGGGTTGTGCAATCTCTGAATGAGTTTATTGGTAGCTCGGAATCCCATGTCGTACATAGGTTGATTTACCGTGGACAGGCCGATATACTCCGCTATCGTAAGATTATCAAAACTAATGATCGGAATATGAATATTGTACTCTTCCATCGCTTTTTTCGCACCTACCGCTTTTGTGTCGGATGTACAAAAAACGGCGTCCGGCTTTGGACTCAATTTTAGAATTTTAACCATTGCCTGATAGCCGCTCAATTCGGTAAATCCGTCCCGCTCCATATTGTCGCCGGTTACAATCAGATTTTCGTCAAAGGAAATTTCGTTCTCTGAAAGAGCTCTTTTATAGCCTTTTATACGATCACGTATTGGAATGGACGATGCGTCAGCGGAAAGAACTGCAATTCGCTTAAAACCTTTTGAGATGAGGTAATTGGTTGCCATGTATGCTCCCTCCTCATTATTGAAACTGACCGAATCAAACAGATTACTAAAGTCATCAACAAGACAAAGTGGAATATTGTATCGCTTAAGTGCCTCCAGTTCTTTTTCAGAAAAGTGTAGCGAAACCAACAGATAACCTTCAGCCCAATGCTTCTTTAGAGTTTCGGAGACCTGCTTAAAAGCATTTTTTTTCTGGCCTATATTCACAATGTTGAGTTCAAATTGCTCTTCAGCCAAGCTATCCTGTATGCCCCGCAGAACTTCCGTAAAAAAGTAGTTCGACATTACCGGAGCAAGCATTAAAATCCGGTTTTTCTTTTTACTTGCAAGACCCTGAGCATAGACATGCGGATGATATCCCATCTCCTCCGCTATTTTCAATACTTTTTCCCGGGTATCCTCTTTTACATTTTCTGCTTGATTAAACACCCGGGATACCGTAGCAATACTCACTCCGGCAGCTTTTGCAATGTCATATATGGTTTTAGCCAAAAGTTCCTCAGCAGTTAAAATTAATGGGCATTCAAAAATGCCTCGAATCAAACAAATTAAAGTGTAAGCGCTTACATTAAAATCTGCAATTTCGCGGTTAAATTCAACAAATTTTAACCTGTACTGAAGTTTTCAATTGGCCTTTCAGCACCTTTAATCAAAGATATGACTGTCTGATATTAATCCAGTCAATAGCTGCTAGTTACTATAATTTTTCACTATGTAGTCATCCAGTATTTTTCTGAACTCGGCGCCTATGCCCTCTCCCTTAAGTGTAGTGAAATGGTCTCCATCAACATAGACGGGTGCTTTAGGCTCTTCAAATGTTCCGGGCAGTGAAATACCGATGTTCGCATGCCTGGATTCACCGGGGCCGTTCACAACACATCCCATAACGGCCACGTCCATCTCCTCCACTCCGGGATAGACTTCACGCCAAACCGGCATCGACTCTACAATGTAGTTCTGTATTTCATCTGCCAGCTCCTGGAAGTAGGTACTTTTCGTTCGTCCGCAACCCGGACAGGATGTAACCTGTGGAATGAAACTTCTGATTCCAAGCGACTGAAGTATCTGCTGACAAATCCGAACTTCCTCGGCACGGTCTGCTCCAGGCATCGGAGTGAGTGAAACTCTTATCGTATCTCCAATTCCCTCCTGCAGAAGCACGCCCAAGGCTACTGAACTCGCTACGGTTCCCTTCATTCCCATCCCGGCTTCAGTGAGTCCCAGATGTAACGGGTATTTCAGATCATTCGCAATTCTTCTGTAGACATTAATCAGATCCTGTACGCCGCTCATTTTACAGCTAACTACAATTTTATCTGATGCCAGCCCAACATCCTCAGCTAAGGCCGTGGATCGCCTGGCACTCTCCACCATTGTATCCAGCATGACCTGTTTGGATGATTTCGGCTCTTTTCTGTTGTTATTTTCATCCATGTATTGAGCCAGTAACTGCTGATCCAAAGACCCCCAGTTTACTCCAATCCGTACCGGTTTGTCATATTTTATCGCCTGTTCCACGATGGTGCAAAAATTCTCATCACGCGTTTTGGTACCGGTATTTCCCGGATTGATCCGAAATTTAGCCAGTGCCTCTGCCATATCCGGATATTTGGTCAACAACTTGTGCCCGTTATAGTGAAAGTCTCCCACAATAGGGACCATAACACCGCGGTTTAGAAGCTTCTCTTTGATGTGCGGTACCGCTTTTGCAGCAGCGTCGTTGTTTACCGTAATCCGAACAATCTCCGAACCGGCCTGGTGCAGGTGATCAACCTGATCCACCGTTTCATCTATATCGGCTGTATCCGTATTGGTCATCGACTGCACCACTATCGGGTGCCCCCCGCCAACGGGTATATCGCCGACCATTACCGTGATTGATTCTCTTCGCTTAATGGGATTATTCATTTTTATCTAAACTTTTGGATGACTCGTTAAAAATTCCAAATAACAAATACCAAATTCCAAACGGTATGTTCTACTGATTACTACCATTAATGATTGCTTATAAAATTTTCTTAAGCTCATCAGATTCTGTAATTAATTCTTCAATTTCCTGTTCAAAATCAACATTCGTAACTTTTAGCAATCTCAACCAATATTTTGACTCTTTCGCTTCTTTACGACTCACTTTTATTCGATAAAGGAAATCTTTTTTACTGAGCGCTTCATTTGCCTCAATATAATTAGCCCCAATTGAACCTGATGATCTCACAAGTTGTTTTGAGTCCTCTCGATTAGATACAGAATATGAGAATTTATTGACTAGTATCCGGCAATGTTTTGCAAACGTATAAGTCCTCTCTTCCAAATCATACTTTTTACCCATATCGATTAAAGTTAGGAGTTTGAAATTTGGTGCTTGGTGCTTGGTGCTTGGTGCTTGAAAACTAGTTTCTCTTACTCAAATCAAACAGTCTCTTCTTCTCCTCTTTGCTCAGACCGTCGTAGCCATGTTTGGAGATTTTTTCCAGAATTTCATCCAAATCTGATATTTCCTCCTCATCCAATATTTCCACGTCGCTTACGGAGTACATATCCCGGTTTTTTTTTCGCTTCTTCTCCTTCTTCTTTTTGTTAAATCCGGAGAGTTCTGGGTTCCATATTTTTTCAATCGGCCTTACATATTTTGACAAGTCAACGCCGTTGTAATGGGCTTTTACAAGAAGATAGCCAATACCGGCCCCTCCAAGGTGAACCAGTCGTGCCACATTATCTCCGGCACCGATAAAAAGCACATCAAATACTATAAGTCCGGCAACCACATAGCGTGCCTCAATGGGTGGCAACAGAAAAAGCATAATCGGCATGGTCGGGTACATATAGGCAAAAGCCACCATCACACCGAATACTGCACCAGATGCTCCAATAACCATGCTTGTTCCATAAAGGAATGAGAGAGCCACATGAAAAAAAGCGCCGCCAATTCCTGCACCGAAAAAGATCACCGCAAACGTTCGTGGTCCCAGACCCTCTTCCACTGCTCGGCCCATCCACCAGAGCCAGAGCATATTAAAAAGAAGGTGAAATCCGCCGCCATGCAGAAACATGTAGGTTACAAATCTCCACGGTTGCGTAATAGCCGTAACCAGATCGGGATCAAACCCAAATATATCAACAATATACCGGTTCAGAGATTGGCCACTGATCTCAATACCGCCAAAAAATGCCTGGAAAATAAACACGATCACATTGATCGCAATGAGTGTACGAATCACCGTGGGCATTCGCATGAAGCCGCGTTTAAAAGAGTTCCAAAATGAGTCTTGCTGATACATATTCATGATTCAATCCGGTTATGCGCGTCCTTCTCCTTTCAAGCCCCAGTATTTGATTAAAATATAACCTACAACCATGCCGCCGAGATGGGCAAAGTGAGCAATTCCGCTGTCGGGACGCATAAGGCCGGACATCAATTCAATAACACCAAAAATGGCTACAAAGTATTTTGCCTTAATCGGTATTGGAGGAATCAGCAACATAATGTAACGGTCCGGAAACATCATTCCGAAAGCCAGAAGAATTCCATATACGGCACCTGATGCTCCCACGGTTGGGGCACCGCTGCCGCCAATCCACATGTGAATAAGCGCTGCTCCCACTCCCGTTAAAAAGTAGTAGATCGCGAAGCGTTTTGTTCCCCAGAAATTTTCAATGCCCTGCCCAAAAATCCATAGGGCAAACAAGTTGAAAATAATGTGCCCGAATCCGGCATGAATAAACATATAGGTAATAAGCTGCCAGGGAGCAAAATTGCCGGAGCCAATGGGCCAAAGCGCCCCAAACATCATCAGATATTGCTGAAGCATCGGATTCATCAACGCCACAAAAACCAACAGATTGACAATAATCAGATGTTTGACGGCGGGAGGAAAAATAGAAAACTGCGTTGTCGGCGAATAGTTATTGTTGTCGTAATTCAATGAAACTGTTGTTTTTTAAAATTATTCTGAGCTCTATAATATACGTGAAATCCACTTAAAGTTACGCCCGGAATTCCCTGACCGGGAAACACCGTATCTCCGCAAAGATAGAGCCCTTTAAACGGGGTTTGATTGGGCGTCCAATCGAGCAGTGAACGCCCCATACTCTGTGGAATACCACCTACGCGCCCTTTTTTACGATAAACCCAATTCTCCCAGCTAACCGGTGTTGCCGAAAATGCGAGCTTAATTTCAGCTTTACCAAATTGCGGAAGCTGTTCTTTGAGAACGGCAATAATCTGCTCTTGCACTCTCTCTTTTTCATCATCATACTTTCCATTTAAAGAAAACCAGTAGTCGGTATCTGTATGAGAAGAAATATTCAGAACCCGTGTCCCCTTTTTAGAGCGCTCTTCGTCATCCGGATGAGAAAATGAGACAAAAATCGAATCAGAATGAATTCCTGAAATTGTGTTTTTAATATGAATCTGATGATGCAGCGGCATTCCATCGGAATAGACATCATCGGTAACCACACCCATAGTGAACGCGCCCCATGCCTCGCTGTACTTGGCGGATTCCGTTCTGAAGTATTCAGCCATTTTACCGGTTGTAATATCCTCCATGTTCCAAACCGGAATGTTTGACACAACCTGTCTCGCTTGGTACGTTCGATTTTTTGAAGTTGCCACTTTAAACATTCCCGCCTCTTTTACGAGAGACAACACCTTCTCTTTGGTTTGAACTTTACCGCCTTTCTCGGTGATGAATCCACTTAAGACTTCTGCCATGTTCTTTAATCCGCCCGGAACCGTGTAATTGGAGCAGTTTGTGTAGGTAATAGCCGGAGCTCCAAAAAGAAATGGGGTATCGTCAGACTTTGATTGAGCGGATATCAAAAGCTGTTCATCCAGAAAACGGAAAAACTCAGGATTAGTGATATTGCAATCCCTTGCAAACTCCTTAACGGATTTGATCGCATAAGGCAGAACCCACACATCACGAGGATCATTTTTAAGCAGACTGAGCCAATCTTTTGCCGATTGGGGAGGGAATGCAGAGTTTTTTTCAGATACTCTCCAAACAACATCCGCTACCTTAAACGCTTTTTGCCAAAATGTTTCCTGCGCTTTATCCTCACCAAAATGCCGGATAGATTCCCTGATCCACTCATCACGATCCTCGTACCGGGTGATCTCTTTCCCATCCATATGAACCTTCATTGATGGATTCAGTTTTGTTTTGGGAATAGTGATCCCCAATGTCTCTTCAAGTTTTTTTAGAGGCTGATGTTCATCAAAGCCGATCAGCGTGGTTGCGCCGGATTCAAAGATATATCCTTTCCGGTAGTATGAGGAGCTGCAGCCGCCGATGGCAAGAGCAGCTTCCAGTATCAAAACGGAGTGGCCGTCTTTTGCCAAAAGGGACGCCGCCGTTAATCCACCCATTCCCGAGCCGATCACAATAAAGTCGTAAATTTCATCTGTATCTGTATGATTCATATTCGCAGAACATCAAAACTTACTGCAGAGGTTCCGATTTGTTTAGAATTTGTAAAGCTGGTATAAATGTGGATGTCGGTAATATGATTTGTAATACGGCCTCAATAAGAGAAGTAAATTCTATTGCCACGGAAACACAGAACCGCACAGAAGCTTAAATGAATTCCGTGCTTCTGTGGCTATTAGAATTAAGAAAACATTCCGTTTTTTATAACTCTTTACCGGCCATGAATGACCGGCTCGCATATGAAGCCCAAACTACTGAGCTTCGTTTTAAACTGTAATGATATAAAACAAACCCATTCATGGGTTTTACACACGAGCGCGGGATTAAACCCGCGAAAAGTTTAAAATTTTATTTTCTTAATTCTGTGCTCCCGTGGCTATTAGAATTAAGATAACATTCCGTTTTCTATAACTCTTTACCGGCCATGAATGACCGGCTCGCATATGAAGCCCAAACTACTGGGCTTCGTTTTAAACTGTAATGATATAAAACAAACCCATTCATG
>NZ_JAWLDW010000026.1:0-28521 GCF_041686455.1 Rhodohalobacter sp. | reverse complement strand
GAAGCGATCTCGAACACGCAGGAGGTGGTGGATAAAATCGAGGAGATCAAATTGGAGCGGGATGTGATTCTTCCAAATTTCACATTGCCCGAGGGTTTTGAGACGGAAGATGATTATCTGCGTCATCTCACGGTTGAGGGAGCCAAAAAGCATTACGGAGAGCTTACCGATGAGGTATCTGAGCGAATTGATCACGAGCTCAATATCATTAAAACGATGGGTTTTGCCGGATACTTTCTGATTGTCCAGGATTTCATCAGCAAAGCAAAAGAGATGGGCGTATATGTGGGACCCGGGCGAGGTTCCGCTGCGGGTTCGGTGGTAGCCTACTGCACGGGAATAACCAACATCGACCCATTGAAGTATGATCTGCTTTTTGAACGTTTTCTCAATCCGGAACGAGTATCGATGCCGGATATCGATATCGACTTTGATGATGACGGCCGTCAGCGAGTAATTGATTATGTGGTCGATAAATATGGCAAGGACCAGGTGGCGCACATTATTACATTTGGTACAATGGCCGCGCGTTCGTCGGTGCGTGATGTGGCGAGAGTGCAGGATCTGCCGTTGGCTGATGCGGACCGGATTGCAAAACTGGTACCCGAAACGATTGGAATTTCGCTGGAAGATGCGTTTAAAGAGGTGAAAGAGCTCCGGGATTTGAAAGAATCCGACTCTCTGGAAGGCAGGTCGCTTCAGATGGCGGAAACATTGGAGGGGTCTGTTCGGAATACCGGGATTCACGCGGCGGGTGTAATTATTGCTCCCAATAAACTGACCAATTACATCCCGATTGGAACAGCCAAAGATGCCGAGCTTTACGTGACCCAGTTTGACGGTAAGGTGATTGAAGACGCCGGGATGCTGAAGATGGACTTCCTTGGGCTGAAGACACTCTCCATTTTGAAAACTGCGATCGGCTATGTGAAAGAGAATCACGGTAAGGAGTACAATCTGGACGATATTCCGCTGAATGACGAAAACACCTTCGAGATGTTCAAGAAAGGAGCCACCGTTGGGATTTTCCAGTTTGAATCGGACGGAATGCGGAAGTACCTCAAACAGCTCAAGCCATCAAAAGTTGATGATCTGATAGCTATGAACGCTTTATATCGTCCCGGGCCGATGCAGTTTATTCCGGATTATATTAAACGGAAGCATGGAGAGGAAGAGGTAGAATACGATCACGAAGATCTGATTGATATTTTGGAACCCACGTACGGAATTATGATCTACCAGGAGCAGATCATGATGGTAGCGCAGCGAATGGGCGGGTACTCACTCGGTGAAGCGGATGTTCTTCGCAGGATCATGGGTAAGAAGAAACCGGAACTGCTGCCACCTGAAGAGGAGAAGTTTGTACGGCAGGCCGTAGAAAAAGGGTATGACAAGAAAACCGCCAAAGAGGTTTTCGATAAGATGGCGATGTTTGCCGGTTACGGTTTTAATAAATCTCACTCAGCTGCTTATTCGGTGGTGGCATACCATACGATGTATTTCAAGGCGAATTACACCGCGGAGTATATGGCGGCAGTGCTAAGCCACAATATGAACGACATCAAAAAGGTGAGCTTCTTTATTGAAGAGTGTCAGCGAATTGGAATTCCTGTTGATCCCCCTAACGTTAATTCTGCAGAAGGGAAGTTTGTGGCTAAAGACGGCAGGGTACAGTATGGACTGTTGGCAATCAAGGGTGTTGGCTCCAATGCTATTGAGGAGTTGGTGAAAGAGAGGGATAAAAAAGGAAAATTTTCTTCCATCTTTGATTTTTCAGCCCGGATTGATACCCGTGTCTGTAACAGAAAAACCATGGAGAGTCTTGCACAGGCCGGTGCGTTTGATTCCATGCACCAAAACCGGGCACAGCTTGTGGCCAGTATTGACGATGTGATCAATTACGCCTCCCGCAAACAGGAGGAGGAGCGTCTCAATCAGGTGAGTTTGTTTGGTGAGTCATCGGGTGGCGGAATGGGCGGAGAGCCCAACCTGAGAGAATGTCCGCAGTGGACCAATATTGAACGGCTTAATAAAGAGCGGGAACTGATCGGGTTTTATCTGAGTGGACACCCATTGGACAAGTTTAAGGAAGATGTGCGTTTGTTTGCTTCCCATTCACTGAATGTAGAAGAGCTGTCAAAGTTGGGAGATCGCGAAAAAGTAAGAGTGATAGGAATCATCACATCAGTTAGAAGAATTAGTGATAAAAAAGGGCGCCCGATGGCATTTGCCCAAATTGAGGATCTTGAAGGAAGTACAGAGGTTCTCATTTTCAGCGAAGTGTACGACCGGCATCAAGGGTTAATTGCTCCGGATACTGTTTTAATGCTGGAAGGAAATCTCTCCAAAAGAGATGAGCCGCCAAAAATCATTGCTTCTTCAATGGAACGGGTAGAGAACCTTCGTGAAAAATTTCAGGCTCAGCTGCAGCTCAACATTGATTTGAAAACAGCTGAAGTTTCAAAAGATGACCTGGCCGAGATGGCAACTCTGTTTAGTGTGCATAAAGGTGAAACGCCCATTAAATTGTTGGTTCGAAGTTTTAAAGCCAAAAAACCACTGCGGATGAATGTGAGGAAATATGTAGTGGAACCGAATAACGAACTTCTTAATGGTTTAAGAACGATTCTGGATAAGGAATCTGTTCAATTAATTAGGACCAACGGTGCTAACGGAGTGTGACCTTTTGATAAGTTTTGATGATACAATCTATAATGAATTGATATGTGTTAGTTTGCGTAAATATTCAGACATTGAGTAAATAAAATAAATAAGAAAACATTGATATGAGTAAACCAATTGAATTCACAGACGACAATTTTTCAGACGAAGTAGAAAGCTCATCTGACCCTGTATTAGTTGATTTTTGGGCGGAATGGTGCGGACCTTGCAGAATGGTTGGCCCGGTAGTAGAAGAGCTTGCTGGAGAGTACGAGGGAAAAGTTAAGGTCGGAAAAGTAAATGTCGATCATAACTCTGAAGTTTCCGTTAAATACGGAATTAGAAGTATTCCTACACTCTTGATCTTTAAAGACGGTGAAGTTGTAGACCAGATTATCGGTGCTGTACCAAAACCGCAGATCAAAAAGCATTTAGATGCCCAACTGGCATAAAAAGTTTATTTGATAGAGGAGAAAGGCGGTCTGATATAAAAGTCAGACCGCCTTTTTTATTTACAATTATCCTGTATCTAAGACTCAACCTCATTAAATAAAGGGGCTGTTTTTACTTTTTCGATCAACAAGTTTTTACATAAAAGAAGCGAATAGATTAGAACTAACCGTTAGTTTAGTTCGTTAAAGCAGATATATAAATTTTTCAAATCTCGACATGAGTAAAGTTACAAAGCGTATTGTTTATTTTGTAGTTGCGGTTATAGTTTTGGGTGCGTTGGCCTATCCAAAACTTAAACCTGTTTTTCAGTCAAATAATGCACAAGCTCAGGGAGGTCCGGGTAGTGGCGGAGGTCCGTTGCAGGTAGAAGCCGTTGTGATGGAGCCGCAAACTATAGAGGATAGAATTTTTTCCAGTGGGTCTATTCAGGCAAATGAAGTTGTAGAACTTAGTTCTGAAACATCAGGAATTATCACCGGAATCTTTTTTGAAGAGGGTCGAGAGGTTGATCGAGGTGAACTTTTAATTAAAATCAACGACAGTGAACTACAGGCTCAAAAGCAGCGGGCAAATTTTCGCTTAAATCTTGCAGAACAGAGGGAAGAGAGGCAGCAAAGACTTTTGGAAAGAGGAGGGATTAGCCAAGACGATTATGATGCGACCCTGAATGAAGTAAATGTATTGCGTTCTGAGCTGAATCTTATTGATGCTCAAATTGAAAAAACAGAGATTAGAGCACCGTTCTCCGGACGAATCGGTTTAAAGTATGTGAGCGAAGGAAGCTATATCAGCCCAAACACCCGAATTGCATCACTGCAGGAGATCGATCCGGTAAAGATCGATTTTTCCGTACCGGAAAGATACATTGCCCGGGTAAACATTAGCGATAATATTAGTTTTGACGTTCAGGGAATCGACTCCACATTTACAGGTGAGGTATACGCAATTGAACCGCGGATTGATCTTCAAACACGCACACTTCAAATTCGTGCGTTGAGTGAAAATGATGATCAACTCCTTTTCCCGGGAGCTTTTGCCAATATTGTTCTTATTCTGGATGAAATTGATGATGCATTAATGGTGCCTACAATCTCTGTTGTACCGGAACTCAACTCTCAAAAAGTGTTTGTGGCTCGAAACGGAGTAATTGAACAGGCGAGAATTGAAACCGGGATACGTACAAGTGATAAAGTTCAAATTATCAATGGAGTTGCCCGGGGCGACACTGTTCTTACCACAGGTTTACTACAAGTAAATCCAGGTACTGAGGTGGATATCACACAACTGAGTAAAAGTTCAGAGTTATGAGTTTATCATCACTAAGCATACGCCGCCCTGTTCTGGCTTCGGTCATGTCGATAGTTATTGTACTGTTCGGCGTGATTTCATTTTTCTATCTGGGTGTTCGTGAATATCCTTCCGTTGATCCGCCTATCGTTACTGTATCAACGAGTTATGTAGGGGCTAATGCCGATGTGATTGAGTCTCAAATTACAGAACCGCTGGAAGAATCTGTGAACGGAATTGCCGGAATTCGCACTCTTACATCTACCAGTCGTCAGGGGCAGAGTACCATAACGGTAGAGTTTGATCTGGAGATAGATATGGAAGCAGCTGCGAACGATGTGCGCGACCGGGTTTCGCGAGCACAGAGAAATTTACCGCCGGATGCTGAACCGCCGACTGTTCGAAAAGCGGATGCTGATGCATCACCGATCGTATTTTTGAATGTGAACAGCGATCGTAGAAACCTGCTTGAGCTTACCTCTATTGCTGAAAACATTTTTAAAGAACAGCTTCAGACAATTCCCGGCGTCAGTGAAATCCGGATATGGGGATCCAGACAATATGCAATGCGATTATGGATGGATCCTATCAAACTGGCCGCCTACGGTGTAACACCGCTGGACGTTCAGCAAGCCTTGGGCCGGGAGAATGTAGAACTTCCTTCGGGTCGAATTGAAGGCAGTTCAACAGAATTGACTGTTCGTACAATGGGTCGCCTCACTTCGCCCGAAGAGTTTAATAATCTGATAATCCGAGAAGATGATGGACGGAAAGTTCGATTCCAGGATATTGGTTATGCCGAACTGGGAGCTCAAAATGAACGAACGGTTCTCAAAAGAAATGGTGTGCCCATGGTGGGAGTTGTTGCCATTCCGCAGCCCGGATCAAACCAGCTCTCTATCGCCGAAGAGTTTTTTGTAAGGGTTGATCGAATTGAGCGTGATTTACCAGAAGATATTGACATCGCTGTTGGTTTTGATACAACTGAGTACATACAGGAGTCGATCAGTGAAGTTCAGCAAACTGTTTTTCTTGCTCTTGGGTTGGTGATTTTTGTGATCTTCCTCTTTTTACGTGATTTCAGGACCACTTTTATTCCCATTATCGTAATCCCGATTGCATTGATTGGGTCTTTCTTCATTATGTATGTGGCCGGATTTTCAATCAATGTACTAACGATGCTTGCGATTGTACTGTCTATCGGACTTGTAGTGGATGATGCAATTGTAGTACTGGAGAATATCTATGCAAAAATGGAGAAAGGATTACCGGCAATTGAAGCCGGTATTCTGGGTTCAAAAGAGATATTCTTTGCAGTAGTTGCTACTTCTCTTGCACTGGTTTCCGTGTTTATGCCAATTCTATTCCTGGGAGGCACCACGGGCCGGTTATTCAGGGAGTTTGGGGTAGTTATAGCCGGTGCTGTCATTATTTCATCATTTGTAGCGCTTACGCTGACTCCCATGCTGGCTACGAAGATTTTGAAAAACGGTGCGGAGAAAAACAGATTCTATCAGGCAACAGAACCCTTTTTCAAAAAAGTAAATCAACTTTATAAAAATTCACTTGAATCATTCATGAAACGCCGATGGCTGGCTTTTGTGATATTAGCTGTAGCAGGCGTCTTCATTGGTGTTCTTTATTCAAATATACCGGAAGAGCTTGCTCCAAGAGAAGATCGAGGACAAATTCGAATGTTTGCAACAGCCCCGGAGGGAGCCTCTTTTGAATACATGGACTCCTACGTGGATGAGATGATCTCTACCGTACAGGAAAATGTACCTGAACTTGTAGCGATGAATACGGTAACGTCTCCCGGCTTTGGAGCATCCGGTGCTATCAATTCTGCATTTAGCTTTTTGAATATTGGAGAAGCTGAAAACAGAGACCGGTCACAGCAAGAGATTGCTGATCAACTCACCGGACTTATGTCAAACCTTACAGGCTCGCAGACATTTGTATCGCAGCCCCAATCAATCGGTAATCGCCGGGGTGGCTTACCTGTTCAATATGTACTTCAGGCTCAGACTTTGGAACAGCTGGAGGACGTAATTCCCGAGTTTTTGCAGGAAGCGAATCAGGATCCCGCTTTTGTATTTGCTGAGGTAGATCTAAAATTTAACAGGCCTGAACTGCAGGTGGAAATTGACAGAAATCGAGCACGTACCCTTGGTGTTTCGGTCAGAGATATTGCCCAAACTCTTCAGCTTTCGCTTTCCGGAAGTCGGTTTGGTTTTTTTATTATGGATGGTAAACAATACTGGGTGATCGGTCAGATGGATCGGCAGTATAGAAATGAACCGATTGACCTAAAAACGATCTATGTTCGAAGTCAGGATGGATCGCTGCTACAGCTTGATAATCTTGTTACGGTTTCTGAGCGGAGCAGTCCGCCACAGCTCTACAGATTTAACCGATTTAAATCTGCAACAGTCTCTGCACAGCTTGCACCCGGATATACCATCGGTGAGGGTATCGAGGCTATGGATGCAATTTCAGCCAGGATTTTACCGGAATCCATAATCACCGACTTAGCCGGCCCGTCCAGGGATTTTGCTGAAAGTGCAGCCAGCCTGCTGTTTATTTTTGCCTTGGCCCTTGTTTTGATTTACCTGGTTCTTGCGGCTCAATTTGAAAGTTTCCGTGATCCTTTTATTATCCTGTTTACAGTGCCCTTGGCTATTTTTGGTACACTCGTGTCACTTTGGTATTTCGACCAAACACTGAATATTTTCAGTCAAATCGGGGTAATTATGCTGATTGGACTGGTTGCTAAAAACGGAATTTTGATTGTTGAATTTGCTAATCAGCGACAGGAACAGGGGATGTCAATCAGGGATTCTATTATGGATGCTGCGGCCGTTCGCTTTCGCCCCATTTTGATGACTTCTATTTCAACGATTCTGGGTATTCTACCGATCGCAATGGCATTTGGAGCAGGTTCCGAAAGCCGATCTTCAATGGGTATTGCTGTGATTGGCGGACTCTTAATCGGTAGCTTCTTAACTCTCTATATTATTCCTGCTATCTACTCCTACTTTGCTTCAGAGAAAAGTAAAGCTAAAGAGATAGAAGAGCGTGCGAAAGAAGCTGAAAAATTAGAAACTGCCAGCGTTTAATAATGATGCAAATTCGATTTCTGACACTTACAATTTTTATTCTGCTACTGCTTTCTTCTAACGTTCAGGCGCAGCAAACTTTAACCTTAGAGGAGGCTGTTCAAATTGGCCTTGAAAATAATTATGGCCTTCAGATTAGCCGTAACCTTCAAAAAGAAGCAGAAAATAATCGCTCGCTTGGCAATGCCGGTTTTCTCCCAGTGGTAGATCTCACCGGAAGCCGAACTGAGAGTATTGAAGATAGTGAATTCAGGTCAGCTGACGGAACCGGAAGAACCAACGAAGGTGCAAGAAGTACAAATACAAATGCTTCACTAAATTTAAACTGGACGATTTTTGATGGTCTTACTTCATTTGCGAGGCACGACAGGCTTGGATTACTAAAAGAGATCAGCGATGAGCAGCTTAGGTTCGATATGGAGTATATGGTCAGTCAGATAGCGCTCTCTTTTTTCAATGTCATTAGAATAAGTGAACAGATGAAGGTATTGGAGAATAATATTGAGGTTTCGCTTGAGCGTATTGAGATAGAAGAGACTAAAGTTGATCTGGGTTCGGGTTCTGAATATGATTTACTTCAGGCCAGATCAGATCTGAATGCAGACCGCGCTGCTTTTATTCGTGAGAGGAATCAATTGAACGAAGCAAAAATAACATTAAATGAGTTGCTTTCACGGGATCCCCGAACAGATTTTGAAGTAACCACCGAAATTGATGTGAACCGTTTTTTACCCGAGGAAGAGCTTTTTGATCAATTGATGAAGGAAAATGCAGAATTGGCGATAGCTCGTTTTGAAAATGAAGTTTCACAACTTGAAATTCGTGAGGTTCAGGGGGAACGGTATCCGCAAATATCGCTTACTTCCGGCTATAGTTTTAACAGGAGTGAGAATGATGGCGGGTTTTTTCAGTTTAATGAAACAACCGGATTTTCGGTTGGGATTACAGCCCGTGTTAATATATTCAATGGCTTTAATTTAAACCGGCGCGTACAAAATGCTCAAATCAGGAAAAAAAATGCAGATCTGAATCTGGAAGCTCAAAAATTAAGATTGGAGTCAGATTTCCAGGCTATTTACAGAACTTATCAAAACAGTATTGAGCTTGTGGATCTTGAGGAGGATAATCTGGCAAATGCGGAAGAAACGCTTGATATTGCGCTTGAGCGATTTCGTTTGGGATCTATTAGTTCGCTGGAATTCAGAGAGGCACAACGTACGTTTTTAGCAGCGGAGAACCGATTGATTAACGCTAAATTTGAAGCGAAAGTGGCTGAAACAGAATTGCTGCAATTGACGGGCGAGCTGGAGCAGATTTTCTAAACAGGATTCAATAGTAGAAGATTAGCTCTTTCGATTGATTTTAAATTGAAGTGTGGAACCGTTATTTAAAAACTCAAAAGAGTCGGAGAGTTCTTGGATGATAAAAATACCCCGCCCTCCGGTGTCTAAAAGGTTTTCTTCATCCAGAGGATTTTTTGATATAGGATTATCTGTATCAAACCCCACGCCCTCGTCCGATACCCTTGCTACGATCTCACTTTTAGAAATTTCAATATCCACAGAAACGTTTTTTTCGGGGTCATACTGATTTCCATGTTTTATGGCGTTATCTACTGCTTCGCTCAAAAGCAGCATAAACGTGGAGGTTTCCTCATCAGATAGAGATGCCTGATCCTGAATTTCAGAAGCAAAGTCGGGTACTTTAGTGGCCTCCTCGTGTGTAGATTTGAGTGAGGTTTGAAATTTGTAGTCAGCCATCTGACCTAATTAAAGTGAAAAATTATGCATAGATGCCGCGCAGTTTTAACGTGGTAGCCACACGGTTGATCGCATAAACGTAGGCAGCCTGTCGAAGAGTAATGCCGTATTCTTCACTTACACTGTAAAGATTATCGAAAGAATTTCGCATCATTCTGTTCAAACGACGGTTTACCCGCTCCTCTGTCCAAAAATATCCCTGTCGGTCTTGTACCCATTCAAAATATGAAACTGTAACACCGCCTGCATTAGCCAGAATATCGGGAATTACCATGACACCGTTTTGCTCTAAAATGGAATCTGCATTAGCTGTAACCGGACCATTTGCCCCCTCAGCAATAATTTTAGCTCTGATTTTGTGAGCATTCTCTTTGCTGATCTGATCTTCTTTTGCAGCGGGGATTAGTACATCACATTCTAGCTCCAAAAGCTCATCATTGGTGATTTTTTCAGCACCGACGAAACCTAAAAGTGTATTGTCATTATTCTGAGAGTACTCTATCATTTTTGGTACGTTCAGGCCGTTTTCATTATAATAGCCCCCGGTAATATCGCTTACAGCAATAACCTTAGCACCCTGTTCATACATCAACTGGGCTGATACTGAACCGACGTTTCCAAAGCCCTGAACAACAACTTTAGTCTTATTAGGCATTAAACCCATTTTGTTTAAAGCAGCTAAGGTAACTGTAACAACACCGCGTCCTGTTGCTTCTTTTCTTCCCTGCGAGCCGCCTAAAATTATTGGCTTACCGGTAACAACGGCAGTTTCAGTTCTTTTGGCATTCATGCTGTAGGTATCCATGATCCATGCCATCACCTGTTCGTTTGTATTCATGTCGGGCGCGGGAATATCCCTGTCCGGTCCGAATATTTCAAGCATATTGGCGGTATAGCGCCGTGTAAGTCGTTCGAGTTCTGTTTTTGAAAGTTCTTTAGGATTACAGCGGATACCACCTTTAGCTCCGCCAAATGGAACATTTACAACAGCACATTTCCAGGTCATCCAGGAGGCAAGGGCTTTTACTTCTTCCAGGTTCACGTCCGGAGCAAAACGGAGACCGCCTTTGGATGGACCCAGTACGTTATCGTGAATTACCCGATATCCTTCAAATACTTTAATCTTTCCATCATCCATTACCACAGGAACTGAAACAATGACCTGTTTGACAGGGCTAGCCAGATACTGAAACATACCTTCATCCAGCTTTAGGATGTCGGCGGCAAAACGGAACCGTTCCATCATCGATTCAAAAGGTGATTCTTTGCTTAACTTTGGTCCCGGCTCCTTATAGAAATTCGAGTTCGAACTATCTTTTTTTGATGACATATATTCGTTGTTATGGTAGTTATGGTAGAACTTGATTTATTTTGGTTACATCCGTTAGAAAATATGAGGTGAAAAATAAGGCTTTTTCAACAAGTAGAAACTCTTTTTTTGGTAAAGATTTCCAACGGGGTAATATTCTCTTAATATTGAGTGGTTAGTTTTTAAATTCAAAATTAAATTGATATGTCGTTATTAATTAATGTCTAAAAAGAAAAAGGGATCCAAGAGTTCTAAAAAATCCAACGGGCAGATAATGGTCAGCTATCTGGAGAGTTTGATTCCAACCGGTTGGATGGATCTAATCAAGAGTGAGCGTCGCTTCCTTATTTTAATTGGTATTTTCTTTTTTATCGCTGGAGCTACTTACGAAACTCCACAAATAGCGATGTGGGTCGGGTTTTTCTTTGCGGCCTACTCGGCAATAGCGAATGATAGTATCCAGACAATCGGGACATTTCTTGCCTCAAACGCGGACAAAAAATGGTGGATCTTATGGCTGTTTATTGGCGGTATATTTGTAGTTACCGTCAGCTATAGCTGGTTTACCTATGACGGTGATGTTACCTATCAGCGTTTGACATCCAAAGGATTTGATCAGGCTCCGCAAAGCTTCGTTTTTTTGCAGGTTGCCGCTCCACTTTTTTTGTTGATTATTACACGGTTGAAGATGCCGGTTTCCACCACATTTCTACTTTTAAGTGCTTTTGCGACTGAACCGGAAGGGATTACGCAGGTACTTCAAAAGAGTCTGTCCGGTTATTTTGTCGCGTTTGCCGTGGCTATAATAGTTTGGTTGATCCTGAACCGTCAGCTTTTAAAATGGTTTAAAGGCGAACCTCATCCTGTTTGGGGACCAATTCAGTGGGTGATAAGCGGATCACTTTGGGCTGTTTGGCTGATGCAGGATGCTGCAAATATTGCGGTTTATCTGCCACGTTCGCTATCAGTAAACGCATTTCTTGTATTTGTAGGATTTATATTTCTTGGGTTAGGTGTGCTCTTTTATTTACGGGGTGATAAAATTCAGGAAATTGTTACAGAGAAATCAGATGTGACAGATATACGTTCTGCAACGGTAATTGATGGTGTATATGCCGTCGTGCTTTGGTATTTCAAGGGTGTTAGTACCGTACCCATGAGTACAACCTGGGTGTTTATCGGATTGCTTGCAGGCCGTGAAATTGCCATGAGTCTGACGGACTCCAAAGGTAAAGGGAGACCCATTTGGTTATCAGTAAAGTTAATTTTTAAAGATGCCAGCTATGCCATGATTGGGTTAATTATCTCGATCATTCTGGCCATTGCAATCAACCCTATGATTTGGGATGAACTTGTAGACTTTATTTTCGGTTGAAATTTACATCAAAATAATTCATACTGAATAGGCGTTAAAATGCCTTACTAGAAGAATCATACAGGCGTGTAAAATTTCAATACGATGAACTCCAATGTACTTGTACTAAATCAGGACTATCAGCCACTGAGTGTGTGCTCAGTTCAGCGCTCCGTAAAGCTGCTATTTCTCGAAAAGGCGGAGATGCTTCATGAAGATCCGGAAAAGGTGATACGTACAGTTGATCAGGAGTTTTCCTATCCATCCGTAATTCGACTTCGATATTATATTCGAATTCCCTATTCCAGAATTGTACTGACGCGCAAAAATATCATGAAACGAGACCGGCACATTTGCCAGTACTGCGGGGTTAAGTCTGACCTCACTTTGGATCACGTAATGCCTAAAAGTCGCGGCGGGAAGGATACATGGGAAAATCTGGTGACCGCCTGCAACAAATGCAATGTAAAGAAAGGCAACCGAACGCCCGATGAGGCAAAAATGCCTCTCAATACCACACCCTACCGGCCTATTCACATCACTTTTTTCCAAAACCTGATGGGTGGCGTACAGGAACATTGGAAGCCTTATCTATACATGTAATAAACTTGGTCGCTTTTAGTTACTGAGAGGATAGATATGGGTTTAAATCGTTTATTAGCTTCATACGATTTACATAGAAATTCCGTATTTTAACTAGTCTAATAAAAAATCAAAACGACATTTATGAGTACCAAAGGACGTGTTCTTGTTGCCATGAGCGGCGGAGTAGACTCTTCTGTAGCTGCTGTGATGCTAAAGGAGCAGGGATACGATGTGATCGGAATTACAATGAAAACCTGGGACTACCACCGCAGTGGCGGTAACGACGGGAAAGAAACAGGCTGCTGTACGGTAGAGTCTATGAATGATGCACGCCATATCGCTGTGAAGTACGGATTTAAGCATTTTATCGTGGATATTCGCGATGAATTTGGCGACTGGGTTATTGATCGTTTTGTAGAAGACTATACCAGCGGACGCACTCCTAATCCGTGCGTTCTGTGTAATACCCATATTAAGTGGGCTGCACTTCTGAGACGGGCCGACAATTTAGGTTGTGATTTCATTGCAACCGGTCACTATGCGAATGTGAGAGAAGAGAATGGCCGTTATGTGATTTCAAAAGGTAAGGATCATAATAAAGATCAATCATATGCTCTTTGGGGTGTGCAACAGAAACACCTGGAGCGAACTATTTTTCCGCTTGGAAAATATCATAAGACAGAAATACGGAAAATAGCCGAAGATTACGGACTGTTAAATGTGGCTACAAAACCCGATTCGTATGAGATCTGTTTTATTCCCGATAACAACTACCATCGCTTTCTGAAAGACAAAGTAGACGATCTTGAAGAACGCGTAAGTGGCGGTGTGTTTGTAGACCAGAAAGGAAATATTGTCGGTAAACACAAAGGCTTTCCGTTTTACACCATTGGTCAGCGACGAGGATTGGACCTTTCACTCGGTAAGCCGGTTTATGTAACTCATATCGACGCAGAGAAGAACGTGATCACTGTAGGCGAAAAAGAAGATTTGATCAGCACAACCTGCCGGGCAAAGGAGCTAAATCTTATTAAGTACGATAATATTCCGAATGGTGAGATGGAGATTACCGGAAAGATCCGTTACAATGATGACGGGGCTATGGGAACCATCAAACAGCTTTCGGATGATGAAGTAGAAGTACATTTTCCGGCCGGACGAGAAGCCATTACACCCGGGCAGGCTATTGTTTGCTACGAAGGCGACGATGTTGTTGCCGGTGGTTGGATACACAAAGTGAATATAGGGATGAATGAGCCAGCAGAACTTGCCGGTTGAAACAAACGTTCCGCAACATCGTTTACAGTGGGAAACCCACATTAAAACCCCTTTTATGAAAACGACGATTACCTCAATTTTGCTGCTGCTTGCTGTTCTTGTAGCTACGCCTGTTTCTGCTCAGTTTGAAGGTCAGGTACAGTACCGGATTTTAAATGTAGATAGTGGTGAAACCGAGCAGACTGATTTGAATATGGTGTTTACATCAGAGCGTATTTTTATAGGATCGAGCAGTTCTTTGAATGTTATGTCCGGTTTAAGTACTAATGGAATTCTGGTTAGAAACGATGAACAGGATTTTGTTTTCAATACTGCAGAAGATGAAGCTTTCAAAATTGCAAAATATGATATCGACCGGTTGGTTGAGCTGATGAACCGTGTTTCGGGTAAAGATGAAAACGATGAAAAACAAAGTTTTGACTGGGATAATAGAGTTGAAGAAACAGGCCGTACTCAACAGCTGCACGGTTATAGAGTGAATGAATTTGTGTTAAAAGAGGATTCAAAAGATCGATATGTTTCGGTTTGGCTATCCGACGAGATCAAGGTGAATTGGGGTTTATTGAATGATGCCTGGCATACAACCGGGAAAAAACAGCTGGATCAGGACTTGCCGGTTGAGTTAATCATGAATCCAAACAGTTTTCCTCTTCTAATTGAAGGATTTAACGGAGATCAAAGAGTATTTAAGGCAGAAGCTTTATCTGTGAACAGTCGTGATTTTGATCGCTCACTCACTGAACTGTCTCCAAATGTAAACCTGCTCGGATTGAGTGATCTGATGATGAGTATGTTCAGACAGAGGAGGTAATCATTTCTGAATGTTAATTCGAATCGCTCCAATACTTCTGCTATCCTTTACATTATTTGCCGGCTGCTCACTTTTTTCTTCAACGGAAAAACAACCCCTTTCTGAGCAAAAAAAGCCGATTATGTACCCTGAGCCGGATCCTGAAATATCGTCTATATTGGATTCATATAGAAGTACTCTTCATGATAGAATGGGTAAAAAGATTGCGACAGTACACGATACATTACGATTCAGTAAACCTGAAAGTGCACTTGGGAATTTGGTTGCTGATGCACTCCGTTATAGGGCAGGTCATGAGCTTAAGCGGTTTGTGAATGTAAGCGTGATCGGAGACTCCTCTTTTCGGCTCTATCTTACTCCCGGTGAACTGACGCGAAAAGATGTGATGGAGTTTATGCCCTATGAAAATCACCTGGTAATTTTGAGATTAAAAGGTGATAAAATATTTGAACTGGCAAATCAAATTGCTGAATTGGGTGGCGCTCCGGTAAGTGGAATGAGATTAAGAATTGTAGATGGCCGTGCCCGCGGTGTGCTGATAAATGCACAAACTCTAAGCTCTGATAGAGAGTATTTAGTGGCTACCACAAGCTGGGCAGCCAATGGGGGAGACCAGTTCCCTGCACTTTGGGACTATTCCGATCGAATTGATCTTCACGATGTAAATGTCCGCGAACTCTATATCGACTATTTCAAAAGTCGTCGCAACATTCACGCAGATCGGGACGGGAGGATTCGATCGTGATTAGCAGAAAAGAGTTTCTAAAAAAAAGTGCTTTTTTAGCTGCAGGTACGATAGTGCCTATGGGTATCGGATCGAAGTTGTTTGGCGCAACGCCTGCTGATCTAACAATTCTGTACACAAATGATACCCACGCCCGCTTAGACCCATTTCCTGATAATGCTGTAGAGTTTGCCGGTTTGGGTGGGATTGCTCGTCGCGCATCACTAGTGAAAGAGATTCGGTCAAAAAACAAGAATGTTCTTTTGCTTGATGCAGGAGATGTGTTTCAGGGTACACCCTGGTTTGATGTGTACGGCGGTGAGGTAGATCTTAAACTGATGAGTGAAATGGGATATGATGCGATGGCTGTGGGTAATCACGAATTTGACCGTGGTCCGGATGGATTTGCTGAAGCAGCACAAAAGGCAGATTTTCCAATTCTTGCAGCAAATTATGATGCCTCCGGTACTCCGATGAATTCTTATCTGCAGCGTTTGATTGTGCGTGAATTTGATGGATTCCGTGTTGGAATATTTGGGCTCGGAATTGAACTGGACGGAGTTGTTGTACCCGAACTATACGGTGATGTTAAACATAGAGACCCGATTGCGTGGGCAAACGGTATGAAAAACAGTTTGAGAGATTACCACAAATGTGATTTCATTATCTGTTTAAGTCATCTGGGGTTTCGGTACAACAACGGCCGTATGGATGACTTAGCCCTTGCTAAGAAAGTATCCGGGATTGATTTAATTATTGGTGGGCATACACATACTTTTCTGGACTATCCGGTTGGAGTTATGAATCCGGAGGGCAGTATAACGCAAATTACTCAAATGGGACACGGAGGGGTTCGCTTAGGACGCATAGATCTCAATATCAATAATGTCGATCAAAAAGTGAAAACGGCAGATCGATACTATACTATTGGTGAGAAAACCAGCTACCTGTAGAAGGTTTATGAGTTCAGGGCAATGGGATGAGTCCAGCCAAAGTTGTCTTCAATTTTTCCATACTGAATTCCGGTGATGGTATTGAACATTTTTTTGGCAAAAGGACCGATTTTTTCCTGATCGAGGTGAATTGTCTCTCCGTTGTGATGAATCAATCCAACCGGGGAAATCACAGTAGCGGTACCTGAGCCAAATACTTCTTCCAATTTGCCCTCTTTATGGTTTTTTATGATTTCATCTATGGCCAATCTCTGTTCAACAACTTCTACTCCCCACTCCTTTGCTACGGCAATTACGGACCGCCTTGTAATACCCGGAAGTACAGATCCCGAAAGTTTTGGTGTGAACAGTTTGTTATCAATCAGGAAGAAGATGTTCATTGTTCCAACTTCTTCAATGTAACGATTCTCCAAGGCATCAAGCCAGATAACCTGAGTAAACCCTCTACTTTGTGCGGTTTGTGCGGGAAGAAAACTCCCGGCGTAGTTACCTGCAGCCTTTGCTTCACCGGTACCGCCACGAACGGCTCTCACAAACTTTTCTGATGTTGTGAGTTTAACAGGATTGAACCCTTCTCTATAGTAGGCAGCTACAGGGCTTGTAATCACATAAAAATGGTACTCACTGGATACCTTGGCAGCCAGATATTCCTCTGAAGCGAACATAAACGGACGGACATACAGAGCGTGCCCGTGTACTTTCGGAACCCATTGGTGGTCGAGTGCAATCAACTTCTCAAGCCCTTTAATAAATACTTCTTCGTTAACCTCTGGCATACAAAGCCTGTGGGCCGATTTGTTCAGTCTTTGGTGGTGATCTTTAGGGCGGAATAGGTGAATGGTTTCATTATCTACGTGGTAAGCTTTCATACCTTCAAAAATAGCCTGGCCATAATGTAGAGCCTGCATAGACGGTGTGAACTGAATAGGACCGTATGGTTTTATTTCAGGCTGATGCCATTTCCCGTCTCGGTATACCATCTCAAGCATATGATCAGAAAAAACACGCCCAAATTGTAGATGATCAAAATCCACATCAGAAATTCTACTTTGATCTGTTTCGGTAATGCTTATTTTCATAATGCTTAGTTTATTTACATTCTATCCTATTAAAGATAACAGGAATTCTTGTAAGTCGTAGGCAAAAACTTCTAAATAATTTTAGTTCAAATCATGAAAAAGATATTTCTTCTAACTGTTATTACTTGCTTTATAATTGCCGACATAAATGCACAACCGGTAAACGAGATTACTCCGGACATCCTTTCTATGCGAGATAGAGCCGAAGTGATGGATCGCTGGACGGAAAATCGTCTTGATCATCTCGTCCCGGAGTTAATGAGAAGAGAAGGGGTAGATATGTGGGTACTGGTTGCGCGGGAATATAACGAAGATCCGGTTCTGCTGACAATGCTTCCGGCTACCTGGCAATCATCACGAAGAACAACTATTCTGATGTTTTTTGATCCGGGTAATGGAGAATCGGTAGAGCGTTTGGCGGTTGCCAGATATGATATTGGCTTTTTTGAAACACAGTGGTTCCCTGAGGAAGAACCGGACCAGTGGAAACGATTTGGGCAAGTGGTTGCTGAAAGAGATCCTGACAATATTTCTGTGAATTTTTCTGATGATTTTGCATTAGCCGACGGTATTAGTCACACGGACTATATGAATTTGAGGAACAGTCTGAGTTCTGAATTTCAAGAAAAGATTGTTTCTGCAGAAAATCTGGCTATCGGCTGGCTGGAGACCCGAACAGAAGAGGAGAAAATTGTTTACAGGCAAATCAACCGAATTGCTCACAATATTGTAGCTGAGGGTTTGTCTGAAAGAGTAATTACGCCGGGAATTACTACTACTGAGGATGTACAGTGGTGGTATCGCGAAAGAATTAGGGATCTGAATCTGACGGCATGGTTTCATCCCTCTGTTTCAGTTCAACGAAGTGAATCTGACGAGCATGATGGAGATTTTTCAAGTCGAGCCGGTGCCGATGTCATTATGCCCGGTGATCTTATCCATATAGATTTTGGGATTGAGTATCTGGGGCTTAGTACAGATACCCAACGCCACGCGTACGTGCTTCGACCGGGCGAAACCGAAGCTCCTGAAGGCTTGCGAGATGCTTTGAAGATTGGCAATCGGTTGCAGGATATTCTTACAAATGAATTCGAATCCGGCAGAACCGGAAATGAAATTCTTGATTCCGCACTGAGTAACGCGGAATCAGAAAATATCAACGCTACGATTTATACCCATCCGATTGGGTATCAAGGACACGGCGCGGGCCCAACAATCGGTCTCTGGGATCAGCAGGGTGGTGTGCCCGGAAAAGGGGATTATCCGCTCTACCCAAATACGGCTCACTCGATTGAATTGAACGCCGAAGTTTTTATTCCGGAATGGGATCGATCCATTCGGATTATGCTGGAAGAAGATGCCATTTTTGATGGTGAAGAGACCTACTACACTGATGGAAGAATGGAAGAGTTTTATCTGATTCCCCGACAGAAGTAACAAGCACAATTTCTGCTGAAATATTAGGACTCCTATAAGCTGCTTTCGGTTTTTGTGAATTGAAGTATGTAAGGAAGTGTTATATCCGGTATCTTGATATGATTCAGGCGAGAAATAGAATTTAGCATAAATAAAACACAGATATGATTAAGCAAGCGAAGCAGGTCCTGAAACAGACTTTTGGATATGATGAGTTTCGGCCGCTTCAGGAAGATGTAATATCCGACGTTCTCAATAAAAAAGACACATTGGTGATTATGCCAACAGGCGGCGGGAAATCACTGTGCTATCAAATTCCCGCTATTCTTTTTGACGGTTTGACTATTGTTATTTCCCCGCTCATTTCGTTGATGAAAGACCAGGTTGAGCAATTGGACGAGTATGGTGTTCCGGCTCTTTTTCTGAATAGTACACTTACTCCCGAGCAATATGCAGCAAACGTTCAGAAATTAAAAAATAGAGAAGTAAAACTACTCTATCTGGCTCCTGAAACATTGATGATGGAGAGCACGAGAGAGCTGTTGGATAAGCTAAACGTAGACTGCTTTACAATTGATGAAGCACACTGTATTTCTGAATGGGGACACGATTTTAGGCCGGAATATCGCCAGTTGGCCAAGGTGAGAAAATATTTTCCTGATGCGGTTTGTTTGGCACTGACGGCAACGGCTACTCCTCGAGTGCGAGAAGATATCCGCATTACGCTGGAGATGAATAAAACCGAAACGTACGTTGCCAGTTTCGACCGCAAAAACCTGCTGCTTCAGGTAGTGGATAAACAGGACCCTCTGGAGCAGATTCTGGACTTTCTCTACACCCGGCCAAAACAGTCCGGGATTATCTACTGTTTTTCCCGGCGCCAGGTGAATGAACTCTACAGCGATTTGAAGCTTGAAGGGCACTCTGTATTGCCATATCATGCAGGGCTTTCAGAAGCACAGCGAACCCGCAATCAGGAGGCATTTATTCGCGATAACGCGCAGATTATAGTGGCAACTATTGCTTTTGGTATGGGCATTAACAAGCCGGATGTGCGATTTGTGGTGCACCACGATATGCCACAGAATATCGAATCGTACTACCAGCAAATTGGCCGTGCCGGACGCGATGGCCTCCAAGCAGACTGTATGCTTCTCTACAGTTATTCTGATAAACAGAAAATCCAGTACTTCATCAACCAGAAAGAGGGAGATGAGAAGAAAATTGCGGAACAACATCTCGATGCAATTCTGAATTTTATGGAGTACGACGACTGCCGCAGAAAACCACTGCTTGAATATTTTGGAGAAGAGTATCAGCACGAAGAGTGCGGTATGTGTGATAATTGCCTGAAGTATAAAGACAACATGCAGGATTATACCGAACAGGCCCAAAAATATATGAGCTGTATTGCCCGTACGGAAGAGACGTACGGGGCCTACTATATTGCTGATATTTTACGTGGCTCAAAGCAGAAAAAAATCCTGAAAAATGGCCACGACAAGCTGTCAACCTACGGAATAGGGCAGGAGTGGACGAAAAACCAATGGATTCAGCTGTCGAGACTGCTTCTGAGAAAAGATCTTTTGAAAAAAGACCCCGATCACGGAAGTCTAAAATTAACAACCGGTTCATCAGCCGTGTTGAAAGGAGATGAACGGGTTGAGGGAATACTGGACCGTACTCAGGCTACATCAGATGAAGACAAACCATCGCGCACAAGCACAGATGTAGAGAATAAACACAATGCAGATCTGTTTGAGAAACTGCGAGCAAAGCGGAAAGAGCTGGCAGACGAGCAGGAAATTCCTCCGTATGCCATTTTTCCCGATACCACTCTGATGGAGATGTCATTTTACTTCCCTCAGGATGATGAATCCTTGATGGCCATCTATGGAGTGGGGTCTGTGAAGATGAAAAAATATGGTGATGATTTTCTGCCAATCATCAAGGAATTTACTCAAAACAACGAAGTTGAGGAGAGAACAAAGGCGATAAAGAAGAAAGTTAAAAAGACCACCGAAAAGAAAAAGTACGAATTGGTAGGTGAAGAGTTCAACCAGAATAAGTCCGTTGAACACCTTGCTGAACAGTTCGGCGTGAAGGAAGTGACCATTCTGAGTAATCTAAAAAAATATCTGGATGACGGGAATAAAATAGATCCGGATGGAATCCTGGAAGCTTCTTCACTCTCGCAGCGAAAAATTGACGAGGTCTATGAATCGATGGATAAAGTGGGAGCCGACATCCTCAAACCGGTTTACGAAGACCTTGATAAAACGGTGGATTACGGTGAACTCCGGGTACTTCAGCTGGCTTATCTGGCGGAAAACAGGTAATCTTAAACATAATTTTTAAATTGAGAACCCTCTTTTATGATTCCGAAGTTTGTTGAATCTTTGAAACAAACACCCCGCGGACTGTTTAACCCTTGGTTTCATCAGGATAAAAAGAACGATCTGGTTCCCAATGCTCCGGATATCAGGAGGAAGCAACTCGAAACATACCTCATAGAAAGGAAGCAATCGGCGAAGTACCTTTTTATAGCTGAGGCCCTTGGTTATCAGGGAGGGCACTTTACCGGCATTGCAATGACGTCCGAACGAATTTTGCTGGGTTTTCAGGAAGAGAAATATGGAGTTAAACCCGAACATGTTTTTAAAACAGAGCGGCCCAATCGGACCAGCAGGCCGGATTTGATTGAAAAAGGAATGAGTGAACCAACCGCTACAATTATGTGGGGAGCTTTGACTGATTTGGGGATTGATCCTTATGAAGTCGTTTTATGGAATGCCGTACCGTGGCATCCATACAATCCGCAAAAAGGTATGTTGAGTAACCGCACTCCACTGGCCGGTGAAATGGAAGCCGGGCTCAAACATTTAAAAAAGTTTATCAGCTTGTTTAATAACCCTAAGATTGTGGCTGTAGGCAGAAAGTGCGAGCAGAGTTTGTCTGAACTTGGAATTGATTACATTGGTGTTCGTCATCCGGCAAATGGCGGAGCTCCCAAATTCCGCAGACAGCTTGCTGAAATGACCAATAAGAGTTGAAACTTTTTACATAAAAAGACTTTATCTATTTCAACTAAAGTTGATATTAAGACTATGAAAAGAACACTTATTCTATTTACGATTGCATTAATTATGGTGGGTTGCAGCACAATTCGTGATGCAGCGGATATTCGAGAACCCAACGTTACATTTCAGGATATGTCCATCGAGCGGATTACTTTTGATGGTGTGACGCTCCTTTTTGATTTTGAGGTCGATAACCCAAACCGATTTGGTGTTTCGGCCGAACAGTATAATTATGAATTTTTTATAAATGATCAATCTTTTATTAACGGTTTGCAGGAAGAGCCTCTTTCCATTGGTCGAGAATCGACTCAGTCAATCCAGATACCTGTAACACTGAATTTTTCTGAAGTATATGAAACATTTAGTTCAGTAGTACACCAGGATAGTCTTTCTTATGCTCTCTCGACTGAAGTAGAATTTGATGTGCCGGTGTTAGGAATGCGAAAAGTACCTGTGCGTACATCGGGTGAGATCCCGGTTCCAAAAGTGCCAAGAATATCGATGGGAGAATTTGACGTAAAACAGATTTCACTTAATGGCGCCGAAGTGGAGATATCATTTAATGTTCAGAATCCGAATCCATTTGCAATTTCCATTGCTAATGCTGCCTATGAGTTAACGGTAAATGGACGCGAGTGGCTGGATACAACACTTGGTGAAACGATACGAGTAGCCGGTTCTGAACGGAAAACAATAAATATACCTATTCGATTGAGTTCTTCTCAGATGGGCTCTGCTTTGATGGATATTATGAATGGAGAATCTACCTTTAACTACGATCTAAAAGGATCAGCGGATATCTCTGCTGAACTAGACGGTTTTCGTGACGGTCAATCTTTTCCATTTGATCTGTCCGGTACATACACGCTGGACTGATAAGGTGGATATTTGCGTTAAAATAGTGCATTAGATAAGTTTATAAATCAATTAACCTTAAACAACTATCCTATGACAGTTCTAAATACAACAAAATTAATGTCTCTTTTTACAGCTCTGTTTCTGTTTTTGGCTGTAGGATGTGCGGAAGCTTTGGAGACGGAATCCAATAATAATGGAGAAGGTTCTGAAGCAGATACGACAGAAGAATATTTTGCATTGCCGGAGTCTCCCGGTGATCTTTATGAATCAGATGAATTTGACTTCCACGTTCAAACGGTAGTTGATGACCTGAACCTGCCGTGGGCAGCGGCATTTTTACCCGAAGGACTAGTGCTAATTACGGAACGTGATGGGACTCTTAGGAAAATTAAAAATGGTGAAATGCACAGTGATCCGATTGCAGGTGTACCTGAAGTGTTTGCACAAAATCAGGGAGGGTTACTGGATATTGAACCTCATCCTGACTATGAGGAAAACGGATGGCTTTATATGAGCTATTCTAAGCCGAATAATGGGGAAGGAATGACAGCAATTGTTCGTGCAAAGTTTGATGAAGAAGCACATGCACTCACAGATATGGAAGAGCTCTATGTGGGAACACCGTTCACCAGTCGCGGACACCATTTTGGAAGCCGAATTGTGTTTGATCACGATGGATATATGTATTTTTCAATCGGCGATAGAGGAGAGATGAACACTGCTCAGGATTTGAGCAAATCAAACGGGAGTCTATTTCGATTGAATGATGACGGTACAATTCCCGAGGATAACCCATTTGTAGGTAAAGAAGGTTTAGATGAGATCTATTCCTATGGGCACCGGAACATTCAGGGAATGGCGGTTCACCCGGAAACTGGAATTGTATGGACAAACGAGCACGGACCGCGCGGTGGCGACGAAATTAATATTAATGACAAGCCCGGTGCAAACTATGGCTGGCCGGAAATTACATACGGTATCAACTACGATGGAACAACTATTACTGAAGAAACGCATCGAGAGGGTATGGAGCAGCCTGTACATCAATACACACCGTCCATTGCCCCTGCAGGAATGGCGTTTGTAACTTCAGATAAATATCCCGGTTGGGAAGGAAATGCTTTGATTGGTGCTCTTGCATATCAACTGATTTCCAGAGTAGAATTGGATGGAAATGAGTTTGTGCAAGAAGAGCGATTGGTTGAAGAAATCGGACGGATTCGCCATGTAATAGAAGCTCCCGACGGATATATTTATTTTCTTAATGAATCGAATGGCACACTAAACCGAATTCTGCCTGCCAACAATTGAGTTTCTAGCAAACAAACTTTAAAACCCGAAGAAAACTCTTCGGGTTTTTTTATTTAGTCAAGGTCTTGGAGTGCTGTTGCCAGTTCCTGTAGTGATTTTTTAGCATCACCGAAAAACATCTGGTTTTTGTCACTGTAAAAAAGATTATTATCAATGCCTGCATATCCGGGACTCATACTTCTTTTAAACACAATGGTTCGTTTTGCATCATCCACATTAAGTATAGGCATACCGTAAATCGGGCTGTCGGGTGATGTTTTTGCCGCCGGGTTAACCACATCATTTGCACCGATAATCAGAACTACATCTGTTGACTTGAACTCCGGATTGATCTCGTCCATATCGTAGAGCTGATCATAAGGCACATCTGCTTCAGCCAAAAGTACGTTCATGTGTCCGGGCATTCGTCCGGCTACTGGATGAATACCAAATTTTACGGTAACACCACGTTCTTCCAACATGTTTGCCACTTCTTTCAGTATGTGCTGTGCCTGCGCAACGGCGAGCCCATAACCGGGTGTAATGACTACTTTGGATGCATAGGCACACTGTATTGCTACATCATCAGCAAAGGTCTGCTGATAGGATTTATCACCGGTGTCCGTTTCTCCAGCATCCGGTACGCCACCGAAAGCTCCAAAAAGAACGTTCCATAGCGTTCTATTCATAGCTTTACACATAATATTGGTAAGAATCAGACCGGCAGCACCTACCAGCGCACCGCTAATGATCAGAAGATTGTTGCCAAGCACAAATCCTGCCATGGAAGCTGCGATTCCCGAGTAAGAGTTGAGCAGTGAAATAACAACAGGCATGTCTGCACCTCCGATTGGCAGCACAGTCAAAACACCGATTAAAAGTGCCAGGCTAAAGAGTAACCAAAAAACCAGCTGATATTCGGGGTCAACAGCAAACCAGCCTACCAAACCTAAAGCAACCGCAGTAAGAAGTAAGTTAATATAATTTTGGCCGGGCAGAGCGATTCGCCCACCGCCTATAAATCCTTTAAGTTTGCCAAATGCGATAAAACTACCTGTAAATGTAATAGACCCGATAAGAATGCTAAGGCCTGTTGTTACCAAACCTTGAGTATCAAAAGTTGCGGGTGCCAGTCGGGTAAATTCACCCCAGGCAACCAAAGCGGATGCACCACCGCCAAATCCGTTAAATATGGCAACCATCTCTGGCATTGCAGTCATCTGTACTTTCTTAGCGGCAAAAACTCCAATTAAGGCGCCAATAATTACACCGGCAATGATAAACTCAAATGCTATAATTTCACGGTCAAACAGGGTAACCGCTACACCAATCAGCATACCGAGTGACGCCAGTTGATTCCCCGAGCGAGCAGTAGCCGGCGACCCTAACCGTTTGATTCCTACAATAAAAAATCCTGTGGCTATCAGGTAGAATATCTGAATAAGATTGGGTAAAAAGGATTGGAAGGCTTCGGGTAGGAACTGGCTCATTTTTCACCCTCCTTTTTCTTGAACATCTCGAGCATTCGGTCGGTAACCATAAATCCTCCAACCACATTAATGGTTGCAAAAATAATCGCTGCGAAACCGATCCACTGTGCATATAATGAATCGGGTCCTCCGGCAATAATCAGGGCACCAATCAAGGTTATACCGGAAATGGCATTTGCCCCGGACATCAGTGGAGTATGCAGGGTGGGAGGAACTTTTGTGATCAGTTCAAAACCTACAAAAGAGGCCAGTACAAAAATGAACAGGTTAAAGATAAAAGCTTCCATATCGATAGTTTTTTATTGCCGTTAGCTATTCTCCTTCACAAATGGAGAGATGATTTCGCCATGGTGTGTAACAGTGGCGTTGGCGATGATTTCATCATCAAAGTTGAAATTGGGCTTGCCGTCTTCGATCAAAAGATCTAACAGGGATAGAATATTCTTAGAGTATAGTTTGCTTGCGTGATAAGCAAGGGTGCTCGGTAGGTTAAGCGGACCATCAATAATTACTTCATTATGTCTGATCACTTCTCCCGGTTCGGTCACTTCACAATTTCCTCCCTGTTCCGCTGCAATATCTACAACTACAGAACCGGCCAACATATCCTCAACCATTTGTTTGGTAATGAGTTTTGGAGCCGGTTTTCCGGGAATAAGTGCCGTAGTTATTACGATATCAGACTTTTTTACGTGCTGATGGATTACTTCTTTCTGCTTCTCTTTATTCTTGACTGATAACTCTTTGGCATAGCCGCCTTTGGTTTCAGATTCTTCTTCGAGCGGTACTTCTACAAATTTTGCACCCAGACTTTCTACTTGTTCTTTCACCGCAGGACGAATATCGAAAGCTTCTACGACAGCTCCGAGTCTCTTTGCTGTTGCGATAGCCTGAAGCCCTGCAACTCCGGCACCTAAAACCAGTACTTTTGCTGGTGGAATAGTGCCGGCAGCAGTCATCATCATTGGCAAATATCTGTCCAAATGGTTGGCACCGAGAAGCGCCGATTTATATCCCGCAATATTACTCATTGATGAGAGAGCATCCATCGATTGGGCTCGGCTAATTCTGGGTATGGTATCCATGGCCATTCCGGTAACACCGGTACTCAGAAGTAACTCAACATACTCCTGGTTCTGCAGGGGCCATAAAAAAGCAACAAGGGCTGAATTCTTTTTTAGCTTTTTAATATCCTTTTGGGGTGGAGCCTGAACAGCTAAAAGCAGGTCAGACTCAGAAAGGATTTGATCACGACTTTTGATTTCTGCACCGGCATTAAGATACTGTTGATCAGAATAGCTTGATGCTGACCCTGCTTCACTCTCAACATAAATGGAAAGGCCCATCTTGGATAGTTTTTCGGTCCCCTCCGGAGTGAGTGCAACACGTTTTTCCAGAGCCTCTGTTTCTTTGCAAACGGCGACGATCATAACACACCTTTTTAGTTAATTTGTTTAAACTTATCCAAATTTTGCCAATTTGCAACTTACAATTTAAGTTTTACCAGAAAATTTATTCTAAAAAAATGGAAGTTTGGATAAACGTAATATTTTTTACTGACTATACATCTGATAGACAAGATTGACCAAAATTGAGTTCAATATTTATTACATTTAGGTAAAGAAAAAAAAGAAATTAATTAATGGAAATGGAAGACATTCAAGGAAAAACATTTGACGTAGTTATAGTAGGCAGTGGGCCTGCCGGATTAACGGCTGCAATATATGCTGCACGTGCCGATTTAAACCCAATTGTGTTTGAAGGACCCGAACCCGGAGGGCAGTTAACACAGACCACAGAAGTGGACAACTATCCGGGCTATCCCGAGGGAGTTATGGGGCCAAAGATGATGGAGGATTTTCGTCAGCAAGCAACGCGTTTTGGCGCGGACTGCCGATACGGTTATGTGACAAACATTGAATTTGATGACCGCCCTTACAGGCTTACCGTAGATGAAGAGACAGATATTTATGCCAAAGCGATAATAATTGCTACCGGCGCATCTGCAAAATGGCTGGATCTGCCAAGTGAGCAGCGTCTGAGAGGTAAAGGTGTGAGCGCCTGTGCAACCTGCGACGGAGCGTTCTTTCGCAATGAGCACGTGGTCATTGTTGGCGGTGGCGATACTGCAATGGAAGAGGCTCTGTTCCTCACAAAGTTTGCAAGTAAAGTATCTGTGATTCACCGGCGTGAAGAACTGCGTGCATCAAAAGCGATGCAGAATCGCGCATTTAAAAATGATAAAATTGAATTTGTCTGGAACTCAGAGTTGCAGGAAGTATTGGGCGACCAGGTTGTAGGTGGTGTAAAAGTTAAGAATAGAGTAACAGGCGTAATAAGCACTTTGGCTGATGTGACCGGTGTGTTTATCGCAATCGGACATAAACCAAACACAGATCTGTTCAAAGATGTGCTCACCATGGACGATGTCGGATATATCCAAACAAAAGGACAGTCAACGGAAACAGATATGCCCGGGATTTTTGCCAGCGGAGATGCAATGGATCCAATCTATCGTCAGGCTGTAACTGCTGCAGGGACCGGGTGTCGGGCCGCATTGGATGCCGAACGTTTCTTATCCGATACATTAGATAGTGAGGTAGCAATTGCCCAGAAGCATTGGAAGTAATAGCTTTTGATAAAGCATATTCGAATCGGCAAGTGTCATTGATGCTTGCCGATTTTTTTTATTCTTTACCTACTGTTTTGTCCGGTTTGCCCTCTTTTTTACTTTCCTCATCGTCCTCAATATCAATCACTTCAGCATCTACTTCGTACTCGTCGGATGACTCGTCTACGTTTCGTTCAACGAAAACCCTTACATCACTTGCGTAAAGCAAAAGGGCTGAAATTGCTGTAAACAAAGGGGCATAAACTGCAAGTACAACAGCACCGGCAACTCCCAATGTTAATCTGCTTTCCAATAAAACGTTGCCTTTTTTATTTTTCACGATTACTCGTTTGGCGTCACCTTTGCGGATTAACTCCTTGATTTGTGAAATTATTTCTTGAAC